>NZ_JBALMO010000140.1:13061-29665 GCF_036963345.1 Bacillus sp. JJ722 | reverse complement strand
CCATCCCTGTCACTTCCCACCCTTTGGGAACTCCTGCACGAATTAAATTATCTCCAGTTGTATTTCTCTTCAGCCAATCAACTAACATAGTTTGTTTCTCATGTGTTAGTACGTCGCCGAGCGTATATGCTTGAAGATCAGTAGCAAGTGCTCTTGGTGTACTTGTATCACGCGTTTCTCCTGGTACAGCTTCATTTAGTTCTGTCTCAATACGCTCAGCATTAATTACTTGGTCACCAAGTTTCTTAAAAATGTTTCGAATCCCTCAGGGCCGCCCATTTCCTTAAATAAAAGATTTGCAGCAGTATTGTCACTGTATCGGATTGCAGCTTTACTAATGTCTTTAAGAGCCATCCCTGTCTCAACATGTTGCTCTGTAATAGGTGAATGTGTGACAAGATCATCACTAGTGTAGGGAACTATTTTGTTAAGTTCTTCTATAGAATTCTGTTGTAAAACTTCCCCAACAGCCAGAGCTTTGAAAGTAGATGTATAAGCAAAACGTTCGTCCTCACGAAACTCTACAGTTTTTTTTTGTTCCTGTGTCAATAGTATAGACCCCAAGCCTCGCGTCATATTCCTTCTCAAGTTGTTCAAATTTCTCCATTGTGGTTTCTTTTTCCATTATATTTTCTGACGTTTGATTAGTTCTGCCCGTATGTTCTGTTTCTGATTGTTGTACAACCTGTTTGTTCTCATCTGAGCAGCCTACAACCATAAGTACCAAGCCTATCGATGCTAGCATTTGATTAAATCTTCTTTTGTTCATGGTGTTAAAGGGCATGCTTTTAACTCATTTTATAATTGGCCTATTGGTGTCTTCATTTTCCGTTACTGTTATTCTACTTATACGAAAATGGTTCGGAAAACTCCTAACGTTTCTTAAAGTAGTGTCAGATAGTCCCATCTACAACGTATAAATAACTCATGAGATAATCTCCT
This sequence comes from Bacillus sp. JJ722, assembly GCF_036963345.1. NCBI lineage: Bacteria > Bacillati > Bacillota > Bacilli > Caryophanales > Bacillaceae > Bacillus > Bacillus sp. JJ722. The sequence continues at coordinate 28,723 of NZ_JBALMO010000140.1, read as the reverse complement.
TACATCATATATGTGGAGGTTTTTTATGATAAATGCGTGAGGTTCATGTAATCCTTTAAGTGTATGTGCTGCTTTATAGCTCTTTATATATGGTAAAAGTAAGAACGAACGATTTAGTTGTCGGGATGCGATCGCACGTGTGCTTACGTTCTACCCCAGCTACCATTAATTCTCTAGCACCTAAACAAAAAGGTCAACCAATATTACATTGGCTAACCTTATAATACTAGCTAGGTGTATTAGTAGCAGAGCAAAGGCTACTGATCTGTACCCTTTTTCATGCCCAAGTAACTTCAGACACGGTTAGCAATGATTTCATTTATATTCATTTGCATTAATCTCATCTGTAGCCTCAAGAATTATATCTCCAATTCCTTTATATCAACGTTTCACATCCATATTGGCGAGAACCTCAGCGTTTTAACTAGTGCTAAAGCCTTTATTTAGCTATAGTCTCAATAACAAATTAGCAAATAAAGAAGCTCGTTCAGGGAGTGCGTCAATTTGAATCTGTTCATTTTCTTCATGAATTCCTTTTCCACACGAACCTAAACCGTCAAGAGTTGGTACACCCATAGCTGCTGTAAAGTTCCCATCACTTCCTCCACCAACAGAGGCTTCTTCTAATTTTATGCCAAGTTCGGATGCAATAGATTGAGCACATTCAAACAGTTCTCTTGTTTGCTCAGTTTTCACCATTGGTGGTCGATTCAAGCCGCCGGTCACTTCTAATTTGATTCCTTTTATAATTGGTTTTAAATTTAAAATAATATTCGTCACTCGTTTTGCCTCTTCTTTTGTTGAGACACGTAAGTCCACCTGAGCTTCTGCGTATTCGGGGACCACGTTTCTCCCACTTCCTCCAGTAACCGTTCCTACATTGACAGTTGTCCCTATTTCGTAATTGGTCAATTCTTGCAGTACTATCACTTGTCTAGCTAGTTCTTCAATAGCGTTAATGCCTTCTTCATGATTATTACCAGCATGGGCAGCCCGTCCCCATATTTTTATATCGAAAAATCCTGTTCCTTTTCGAGCTGTTTTTAAAGCTCCTGATCCAGCTACAGCAGGTTCAGCCACTAATACAACATCACTTTTTTGTGCTTCTTCTTCAATGTATTTCTTAGAAGTAACTGAACCAATTTCTTCATCTGAATTACATAGAAAAACGATTTTTTTATTTAATGGAAGATTTAGTTCTTGAATGGCTTTAATTGCCCATAAAGATTGGATAATACCACCTTTCATATCTAAAATTCCAGGGCCATACAGTATATTTCCTTCCTTTCTAAGACTAAGTCTACCTTCTTTCCAAACTGTATCAAAATGCCCAATAACCAAAATTTGTGATTTACCTTCTCCGATTGTAAATTTCAGGTGATTCCCCACATTTTTTTCTTCTATTAATTCGTATCCAACGTCCAATCTCTTTTGAAAGAGCTGGCTTAAATATATTCCACACTCATCAACTAATTCTTTATTGTTTGAAGGTGATTCTTTTTTTACAAATTCAATCAAATCATCCAACATATCTTGTTTATGAACTTCGAGATAGCTAGAAATGCCTTTTTCGATTAGTAACTTACTCACAATAATTCCTCCTCTAAAACACTTCTGTGCCTTTTTTCTTTTCAAATTATGTATATGCAAGAATTACGCCACTTTTTTTCTTTATTAAATCAATTCCCTTTGTTTCAAAGTATTTTTTATAGGTTATTTTTTAAGTTATTTATACCTATAAAACAACCTATAAACGGACCATTCATTTAATATAAGCTGCATTATAGAAGTTATTCCTTTTCTCATAGAATTGGCATGCTTTTTGCATTATTAACTGTAAGTATTCATACTGCAAATCTTAGTTTCGAAGGGAAATACAAGAAGAGGAGGATAGAATTTCAAGTGTTAACATTAAATTGATATAATAAAATAAGGGGGAATTATACTTATGCAACCTACGGCTCAAAAACCGGTTCCTAAACCTATAAAGAAAGAGGACAACGAATCAAACAAAAAGTCTTGGAAAAAACGTTTTGCTATGCCCGATGCCTTTGTTATTCTATTTAGTTTATTGTTGTTAGCGGCGCTTTGTACCTATATTATTCCGGCAGGATCTTTTGACAGAGAAACAACAGATAATGGTATTACTCAAGTAATTCCAGGAAGTTATACTGCTACAAATGGAGAACCAGCTTCGATCATGGATATATTTTTAGCCATACAGAATGGATTAATTGATAGCGCAAATTTAATATTTATGGTTCTTATCATTGGGGGAACTGTAGCTGTATTTGAATATACAGGTGCAGTTAATTCTGGAATCAATGTTTTAATTGAAAGAACAAAAGAGAAAAAATATTTATTGATTACATCCATTATCGTGCTGTTTGGAGTTCTTGATATGGTAGGAATAAGCGGTAACGCGGTAATTGCCTTTATTCCAATCGGGATTATTCTTGCTAAAGCCTTAAAACTCGATGCAATAACAGGAGTGGCAATGATTTATTTGGGGCAGTATGTTGGGGTTGCTACAGGTACGTTTGATCCAATTATAACGGGTACAGCTCAGAATATAGCGGGACTTCCATTGTTTTCTGGTGCAGCTCTAAGGGGTGCAGCATTTATCGTGCTGCTTATAGTTACTGTCATATACGTATGTCTTTATGTTAAAAGAATTAGTAATGATCCTTCAAAAAGTAAAATGGGAATAGTCCCTTTCGCTGGAGAGTCAAGCGAGAAAGAAAAAGAAGATATTGGTGGGTTTACTACTCTTCACAAACTCTGTATGTTAACTTTATTTGTATATATCGGTATTTTCCTTTTTGGTGTATATAATTTGGAGTGGTCTATTAACCAGCTATCAGCAATTTTCATGATGATGGCAATTACAGTTGCGATTATTGCAAAGATTACTCCAAATAAATTTGTTTCAGTGTTTTTAGATGGGGCCAGAGGCCTTGTTTATGGGGCATTGATAATCGGTATGGCTAAAGCGATTGTTCTCGTTCTTGAAAATGGTAATATTATGGATACAATTGTCACTTACGCTTTATCTCCCTTAGAGGGTCTACCAGCAATACTCGGGGCGCAGGCTATGTATTTATTTAACCTGCTTTTTAATTTAGTTGTTACATCCGGAAGTGGACAAGCTGTTATTGTGATGCCGTTCATGGTTTCCTTAGTGGATACCTTGGAGCTTACAAGACAAACAGGAGTACTGGCATTTAAGCTTGGAGAGGGGATTACAAACATTATTACACCGGCTTCAGGCATACTCATGGCAGTATTAGCTATAGGAGGGATACCTTGGATTAAATGGGCTAAATTTGTTTGGCCATTAGTTCTTATATGGGCAACAATTGGCTCTATTTTTGTGGGCATTGCAGTTCTTATTAATTATGGACCATTTTAAGGGAACTAGTAGCAACCCAGTTCCGATACAGAACGTCCATTTCTGTTACGACAAGCTAAGGTGTTTAATAATCTGCTAAAATAAGAGATAAATGTAATCGTGTGGTAAGGAGAAGAAGATGAAAAAACCTACTATACTTCTTGTAACTAGCACTAAAACAGTATGCAAAACATTTGAAGAAAATCTTCAAATGTTTTTTGGTTCAAAAATTGACATTGATACATGTTATGAAACGTTGCCATTAAATGAAAAGGTTATCCATAAAGCTGATTTAATTTTACTGTCTAGCCCAGTGCTAGAAGAAGCTGTTAGAGAATTGAATTTAAATATTCCTCTTATGGTTGCTCGACGTTCTATTCGAATTGCAAAGTTAGAACAGCTTTTGGATTTGCCTGCTAAAACAAAAATTTTATTAGTTACTAACTCAATGAAAGTGGCTAGAGACTCTATTGATGTTCTACACGCCTTTGGATTTGGAAATTTAACGTTAATTCCATATATTCCCGGTCTTACAAGCGTCGAACAGACAAAGAATCTAGACTTAGCTATTACATTTGGACTAACTGAATTTGTGCCGAAACATATCAAAAGCACTATCAATTTAGAAAACCGACCAATTGATTTAACAACTATGCTTGATATTGCTCGTCTATTAAACCTTTCTTTAGAAAAGGCGCATTTCTATACGGCAGAATTCTTTAGAGATTTTGTGAAAATGGGAAGGAATTTATCATTAGCAATTCAAAATGAAAAACAATTAACAAAAAAATTAGAATCGATTTTAAATACAGTACATGAAGGGATTATAGGGCTAGATGAAAAAGGAATTATTACATTGATAAATGAAGATGCACATCAAATTCTTCAACTCCCTTCTATAAATTTTTTGGGAAAGCATTACAGAGAAATTCTACCTGATTTTCAGATTAATGAGACATTTTCAGAACAAAAAGAACAAATTGATAACTTATTTCAAATAAACAATCGCTCATTGTTAGTATCGAAAGTTCCCTTAATCTTGAACAAACAACTAGTAGGTCTTGTCATCACATTTCAAGATGTTACAAGGGTTCAAAGAATGGAGCAAGAAATTAGACGAAAAAGTACAGAGTTAGGTTTAACCACAAAATATTCATTTGACAATATTATTGGGGAAAGTTCTTTGATTTTATCTGCAAAACAAAAAGCAGTTCAATTGGCAAAAAGTGATTATACAGTGTTAATTACTGGAGAGAATGGTACTGGAAAAGAAGTTTTTGCTCAAGCTATACATAATAGTTCTGAAAGAAAAGATGGTCCATTTGTGGCCGTTAATTTTGCAGGACTAAGCGAAACGCTAATAGAAAGTGCATTATTTGGATATGAGGGTGGGGCATTTACAAGTGCTAAAAAAGAAGGAAAAATGGGCTTATTTGAATTAGCCCATAATGGAACTATTTTCATGGATGAAATTGGGGATGCTTCTCTAAGTCTTCAAGCATCCCTTCTACGCGTTCTTCAAGAACGTCAAGTTATGCGTGTAGGTGGCAATAAAATTATACCAATAAATGTACGAGTTATTGCAGCTACCAATCAAAACTTACATCAAATGATTCAAGAAGGTGTATTTCGTGAAGATTTATACTATCGTCTAAATGTTTTACCGTTACATATTCCATCGCTCAGAGAAAGAAAACATGATTTATTTATATTGATAGATTTCTATTTAAAGGTCAACAAGAAAAATTTACTGTTTGAATCAAATGTAAAAAAACTTTTAATGAATTATAATTGGCCAGGTAATATACGAGAACTTGAGAATTTTTTCCATTATATAATGGTCATTGTTGAAGGGAATGTAGTCACTAAAAATCACCTACCAGATCAGATTTTACAATCACAAGAGACTGTTAGCATCTCTAATAATTCATTATCAGAGATTGATGAGACACTCCTCTTCTTAAAGACGGGAAGTTTTATTGAAGATTATAAGTCGATATTACAAATACTATGGAATTGTAAAAAGAGAGGAAGGAACGTGGGAAGAGGTGTGATACAAGATATGCTCCCATATTTTTTGTCAGATTCCAAATTGCGCCATCGATTATCAATATTAAATAAAGCTAACTGCATTAAAGTCGGAATTAGAAAACAGGGAACAGAGATTACAGAAGTTGGTATAAAGATACTAAATAAATTAAACTAGTGAATTTTGCATTCAAATCGGGTTTTAGTAGAAAAACTTTTAGTTCCTAATAAGATTAAAAAAGACAGAAATAATTTTTTTCTGTCCGTTTTTTATCTTGAAATGAGCAGAAAAAAAACGCAGATGTAACATTCTACCAAAAGAGGGGGCATCCAAAATTGCCTTCTCTAAACAAAAAGCCAGAAACCCTTGATACATAAAGGTTTCTGGCTCCTGAAAATTGATGACCCGAGAGGGATTCGAACCCCCGACCCCATCCCTGTCAAGGATGTATTCTCCCACTGAACTATCGGATCTCAAACGCTAGCTTTGCACTAAAAAATAGTGGAAAGCTAGCAATATACTACTTAACTATAAAATCTTAGTGAAAAATTGTCAATATATTTCATAAATACCACTACTACTTCATCCATACTCTACTACATATTCTCTGCGCCCCGCTCTCCAACCTGCAAGCGATAAGACGATTGTGAATACTAATAAACAAATTATAACTGGTGTCCATGAATGCGTTACATCATGCAGTACACCAAATGAAAATGGTCCGATTGCGGCAATGAAGTATCCAAATGATTGTGCCATGCCTGATAGAACCATAACTTGACTTGGTGTTTTGGCACGTAAGTTAACAAATAGTAATGCTAAACAGATACTCGCTCCTTGTGCTACACCTATAACAATGGAACTTATGAATAACCATGTTAGTGACGCTGGTAAATAGAATACACCTACTAGACCAATGAAGTATACAATTCCGATTGAAACACCAAGTACTCTCTGATTTTCATATTTCTCTGCTAAATATGGTATGACTAAGATCGCTGGCAAGCTTGCTAATTGCATAACCATTACAATTGTTCCTGCCATTTCAACGGAGACTCCTCGATCTTCTAACATTGTAGGCATCCAGTTTACTAAGCTATAAAATAATAATGATTGAACACCCATAAAGATTGTCACAAACCACGCTAACGATTGTCTCAAAGGAAAGAACGGACGCTTTCCACGGTCATGGATTTGATTTTGACGATTTTTAATCGTAACAGGAATCCATATAATCAATGCAAATAGGACTAAGATTCCGCTGAATGCTAAGGCGATACGCCAATTAGTTGATGTAGCAAGCGGCGCCGTAATACCCGAACCAATTGCAGCTCCAAATGAAAGAACCGCTGAGTAGATACCGACAAATAAGGATGCTTTTTTCGGAAAGCTCTCTTTAACAAAACTAGGAACTAATACATTTCCTGTTGCAATACCGACACCAATCAATATGGTTCCAAGCAGCAACAATCCAATACCACCAACTGAACGTAAACTAATGCCGATAATTAATATAATAAGTGCAATAAGAATCGCTTTACTGTTTCCCATTTTTGCTCCTAATGCTGGTGCACCTAATGACATAAAGCCAAAAGCGATTAATGGAAGCATCGTCAAGAAGCCAATAAGACTTGCTGAAATACCTAAATCATCTTGAATGAAACTTGTAATCGGGCCTACCCCTGTTAATGCAGGACGTAAATTAAATGCAACAAGCACCATCCCCATAAAAAACAACGTACTTTTCTTCATTATTTCACCCCTAAAAAACAAAAAGCAGCCAGTACCCTTCAAAGCACTGACTGCTATTCATAAATTTCTATTAAGTTATTTGTAGTATACGAAAATAGCCAACAAAATACAAAGTTAATGCACTTATACTTTTTCCTTTCTCATAAACATCTTGATCACAACAACACCAGCGATTAATATGTAAAACATCGCCATGCTGAATGATGCGAGAAAACCTGCTGGTAATCCAGTAGTACCACCAAATTTTAAAGGTTCATAAAAGAAGCGCAAAGGTGGTAGAATCAATAACAACCAAGAGAAGCCTGTTGGAAGCAATTCGGAAATTTGTGAATGTGCTAATGATGCCGTAACTGTTAGCGCACTCAACAGCCAAACATACTTTGTTCTTGTTATATTTGTTCCGCCAAAGAAGCTTCCAGTGATAATGCCAAGAAGTCCTAATCCTACGTGACAATAGATGGATAAAAAATGATAGATTGGCGTAATTTCTGTATGAAAACTGTTAGTAACAAGCGGATAGAAATGAGCGATGAGTACTAAAGGAAGCATCATTACAATACAAGCAATCCATTTTCCAAATAGGAAGTGATCTTTTTGCTTTAAATGAACAAGCAATATATGTTTCTCTGCTTCTTCTTCTAAGCGAAATATATTCATTGATATCCATGTTAAAATGACATACAATACAACAGCTGAATTTGCATAGCTATTTAAGACATCCGCCGTACTATAGGCATATAAAATGCCAATCCAGCAAATATATAGCACCACTGGCGGGATAAAAACAAGCGAACGAATATAATTTTTCAATTGATACATAACGAATGATTTCATCTTATATCTTCTCTTTCACTTCAATTATTGAACAATCATTTTCTAGTAAATAAAGTAAGCAAGAATCACTCTCTCTTGCCGCTACAATCATTTCTACCGTATTTTCTGTCTCACTATTTATTTTTCCATACATTTTTAATTCTTCTCGATCTAATTGCTTCGAGATTCTAACTGTAATACTTTTCATTTTTGTTCTTTCAGTTATAGCCTCATGTCTTATTATTTTGCCATTTTCTAAGACAAGCACTTCCTCTGCTAATAAATCAACAGTTTCCTGTTCATGCGCGGTAAAAATCAACGCAAAATCGCGATCAATCTGTTGAATCATATCAAGAAAGATTTTCTTCGACTCATCATCAAGACCCGTTAATGGCTCATCCAATAAGAGAATATCGCAATCCGTAAGAATAGCTTGAATAAGTCCCGCTTTTTGCTTCGTTCCTTTGGAACAATGCTTTAGAAGAGCGTCCTTATATGGTTGTAGCTGAAATAGCTCTATGTAATAATCGATTTTTTTCTGAACAACTTGTTCCTCTGCTCCACCAATTGTCCCCATATGTAACAAAAATTCACGTAATTTAAAGCGAATATTATCCGGGAAATGCTCAGGAACATAGCCGATTTTCTTACCATATGTATTGATTTCTCCTGATGATGGCACATATATATTAGCGATCAGTTTTAAAAGGCTACTTTTTCCCGATCCGTTATGGCCAAGAATAGCCAGCTTTGTATTTTGATGGATTTCAAAACTTAAATCATGTAAAATAGGAACATTATCAAACTTCTTCGTGACATGACTAGCTTGAACAGCGTACTCTTTCATGATTAACAACCTCGACTTTTTTGTATATAGAAAGTATTTTATCAATATCTCATTTATTCTGAAAGACATAAATAGAACTTCATACCATTATATTTTCCTAGAGGTGATCAATTTGCGACCAATTATACTTGGAGCATGCTCGGCCTTCTTCTTTGCCTTCACATTTATTATTAATCGAGCGATGGAATTAGATGGAGGAAGTTGGCTTTGGAGTGCTTCACTACGCTATTACTTTATGGTCATCTTTCTACTTATTATTGTAGGAGCTAGAAAAAATCTACATACTTTGTTCATTGAAATGAAGAAGGCACCCATCCCATGGCTGATTTGGAGTTTTGTTGGCTTTGGATTATTTTACGCTCCATTAACCTATGCCTCGTCATTTGCACCTGGGTGGCTAATAGCTGGAACATGGCAAATTACCATTATTTCTGGTTCACTGCTTGCACCACTTTTTATGGAGAAAGTGCAGTTTATTAACGGTGAAACCATTGTAAAAAGAGGTTCAATTCCTTGGAGAGGATTAGGATTTTCCTCACTCATTCTCTTTGGGGTCATCGTCATGCAATTTGAGCATGCTTCTACAATGTCAGTTCAAGCCATTATTCTCTGCAGTGTTTCCATGATCGTTGCGTCATTTGCTTATCCGCTTGGAAACAGGAAAATGATGAACGTTTGCGGTGATCGATTAGATGCCTATCAACGCACCCTTGGTATGACCATTGCAAGTCTACCTTTATGGATTGTTCTATCCGTTATCGGTATGTTTACTGTTGGAGCACCTAGTTCCAGCCAAGTTGTTCAATCTGGATTAGTTGCCCTTTTTTCTGGAGTGGCAGCAACAGTATTATTCTTTGCTGCTACAAATTTAGTAAAGAATGACATGGAAAAGCTAGGAGCTGTGGAAGCGACACAGTCTTTAGAAGTATTATTTGCCGTTGCTGGTGAAATTATCTTTCTCGCAAGCCCAATTCCTTCCATAACTTCATGGATTGGCATGGCACTTGTTATGGTCGGTATGGCCTTGCATAGTTATATGAGTCACCGAACCGCAAAGCCCGTCTTTCCAGCTAGGCGATCAGCTAGACTCAATGATTAAGAATGGATTTACTTCGCAGTAGCGTTTCGCTACTGCTTTTTCATCTTTCGCTCATATATCTGATTCTCTGCTCATATATCTAATTCTCTGCTCATATTTCTGATCCACTGCTAACATTTTTCACTCTCCCCTCCTAAACCCACAAACAAAAAACCACCCAAGAATAATTTTCTCGAATGGTATAAATCATCATTACCCTTTCATCAAAGCTCCTGATACTCGGTCGCCTTTTCTCACAATCTGCAATAGGATTAAAACGCCAAACATGATCAAACCAACTATATCCGATATACCTTCTGGATAAATTAACAGTAAACCTGATATAACGGCGAGAATTCTTTCATACCATAGTACTTTTCTGAACCAAAAACCGACCATGCCTGCTCCGATAGCAATCATACCGCAAAAAGCTGTGAATACAACCCACAATGTAGATGGAATGGTTGTATCGATCATTAGCAATTCTGGAGATAGAACAAAAACATATGGGATTATAAACGCCGCAATGGCCAATTTTGAAGAAATGACACCCGTTCGAATCGGTTCTCCTCCTGATACCCCGGCAGCGGCAAAGGCGGCAAGCGCAACAGGCGGAGTAATGTCTGCAATAATGCCAAAGTAGAAAACGAAAAGGTGAGCAGATAAATCAGGTACATTCATTAGTATTAAAGCTGGTGCAGCAATTGTAGATGTAATAACATAGTTTGCCGTTGTCGGTGACCCCATACCTAAAATTAAACTTGCTACCATCGTGAAGAACAGCGTTAACAACAGTTTCATATCTCCATTAGATACAAGTGCATCCGCAATGGAGACAAGACTATTTGCCATCTTCAAACCTAAACCTGTTTTCGTAACAACTCCAACAATAATCCCTGCTGCAGCAGTCGCTACCGCTACCGCTAAAGCAGTACGAGCACCATCGACTAACGCATCAATTATGTCTCTTATTCCCATCCTTGTTTCTTTGCGAACACAACTCACTACAATGGTTATCACAATGGATATTAATGCGGCACGCATAACCGACATGTTGCTCATCAACAATACAATGATTGCAACGATAGGAAATAATAAATAAATCTTAGATAGAACTTCTTTTTTCGTTGGAATATCTTCTTCTCTTAATCCTTGTAAGCCCAGACGCTTAGCTTCAAAATGAGTCATAATCCAGATTCCTGCGAAGTACAATACTGCAGGAATTGCAGCTGCTTTTGCAATATCCCAATAAGTAATGCCATTACCAATGAACTCTACCATTAAGAAAGCTGCAGCGCCCATGATTGGTGGCATTAACTGACCACCTGTAGAAGAAGCTGCCTCAACTGCTCCAGCGAAATTCCTGTCATATCCTAGTCGTTTCATCATTGGAATTGTAAACGCACCAGATGTTACTACATTTGCTACTGAGCTTCCGCTGATTGTACCTTGCAATGCACTAGAGAAAATCGCAACCTTGGCAGGACCACCAATTCGTTTTCCAGCAATGACAGCAGCTAAGTCATTGAAATAATCTCCGACACCTGTTTTTACTAGAAAAGCACCGAATAGTAGGAACAGAAAAATAAAAGTGGATGATACACCGAGTGGAGTACCTAATATTCCTTCAGTCGTAAAGAACATCGTTTGCACAAAGCGTTCTAACGATAATCCACGATGTGCGATAAAGTCAGGCATATAGGGCCCATATAAAGCGTAAACAATAAACAAAGACGCTATTACTGTGATAGGTAGTCCAACTGTACGACGGGTTGCCTCTAACACTAGTAAAATCGCTATAATGCCGACATAATAATCGAGCTGAGTAACTGTGCCAGGTCGCATCACCAATTCTTCCATCATAATCGGCCAATACGTCCCTACTACAATACCTAATAAAGAAAGAATATAGTCATACCAAGCGATTGTACCTTTGTATAAATTCTTTTTACGAGCTGGAAATAAGAGAAAAACGAGCGCTAATGCAAACCCTAAATGGATGGAGCGCTGCAATTGTGCCATAAGTGGTTTATCTATAGCTGTGTATAATTGAAATAGAGAAAAAGCAAGTAAACCAAAGAAGGTCACCCAGCCCATTGTCCCTTTTAACCTTCTCATAGCAGCCTCAGGATCATATTTCTCAATCAATTCTTGTTGTTGCTCTTGCGTTAACATTGTATCAGTCAAACATCCTCACCCCTTTCCAACTCTCCAAAAGTGATATCTTCTTCACTTCAATTCTTATTACACTTCCTGGCTCTGTAAATTTAGACATGGCAATAGTTTTGTCTCCGATTATGAATGAATGATTTGCTACTACTCGTCCAACTCGTAAAGTAATAGTTGGAAATTCTCGATTCATATTTCTAATAAAATACTTCCCATCCTCTTCAATAAATTTTTCCTGCTCTTCTGCTTGTGAAGGCATTCCCACAGCAAAATCTTCATACATCAATTCGATTTGCCTAATTTCATTATTCGCTGTTCTTTCATATATCTCTACGACAGGAGATAGATGAATAGAATGTAAGTATTGGATTTTGAACGTTTGGTTTTCTTTAAGAAGTGCATAAGCGAGCACGTCATCGGTATGTTCCTTATAAACAACAATTGCAGGTAAAAACGGTATAAAACCAATAATAATCAGAAGGAGAATAGCAATTACGAGGATTTTTTTCACCATAAGTTTCGTCCTTTTCTACAAAGAAAGCTGACTTAAAGTTTGGTCATATCCCAATGGGTTCATGCCTATCTTTAGAGTCAGCTAATATATCATATGCTGGTTATTGAGCTTTTACGCCTTTTTCATCAAAATATTTTTGTGCACCAGGGTGAACATCAATACCAACACCATTTAAGGCATTTTCTACTTTTATTAATTTTCCTTTCGCATGTGTTACTTGATCTAGATTCTCATAGATTGATTTTGTAATATCATAAACTAACTTCTCATCTAAATCAGCATGCGCAACAAGCATTGCTTGAACAGCAACTGTTTTTACATCTTCTTTAATTTTATACGTTTTAGCAGGAACAACATCTTCTGCATAATAAGGATATTTCTCTATTAACACTTTTATTTTATCCTCCGCTAATGGAACGATGACTACATCTGATGTAGCTGCTAAGCTTTCTACGGCACCAGTAGGTGTACCAGCCGTAATAAAGGCTGCATCAATTGTTCCATCTTGAATGCCACCTGTCGATTCATCGAATGATAGGTTTTGTGCTTTAATATCTTTCATTGTTAATCCGTGCACTTCGAGAATTTGTTCAGCATTTGCGTATGTTCCAGATCCTGGTGCTCCGACTGAAACAGATTTGCCTTTTAAATCTGCAATCGATTTAATTCCTGATTTGGCTGTGGTAACGATTTGTACTGTTTCTGGATATAGTGATGCGATGGCTTTAATATTGGAAATCGGTTCATCTTTAAACATCAACTTACCTTCTGTTGCGTATGAAGCAATATCAGTTTGTGTAAATGCAAGGTCAGCATCACCAGCTTTAATTGCCTCCATGTTTTCTGCAGATGCTCCTGATGATTGGGCTGTTGTTTCAGCATTCGTATTAGCTGAAATGATTTCAGCAAACGATCCACCCAATGGATAGTACGTGCCACCTGTTCCTCCTGTTACTAGATTCAGAAACTGTTTTTTCTCTTCTTTAGCATCTTTATTTTCTTTGTCTCCATCAGCCTTTTCTTTATCTCCGCTACAAGCAACCAACAAAAAAGACATGATCAATACTAACACCGTCATTAAGTAGGTACTTCTTCGTTTCATTATTGAACCCCCTTATTAATATTCCATCTACATAATCTTATGGATTGTCCTATAAAAATATGAAACTTTTAGGATATAATTTAATAGAAGCTTTCTAAGCTATCATTTTAAAAGTAGCAAAAGCTAATGAAATAAAGTGAAATTTTAATCGGTGAGGGTTTTCGTCCATCCCCCACCGATTATTAGTTAAACCAATCGGATTCTTACTCGCTCAATCTCCCACTTAAACTTCTTCGCTTTTACTTTCGTGTTGAAGTGAGAGTCTTAGCACCAGTCTGAACGGGATAAAAGGATTACAAAAAAGAGATTGTTTCTCCTGAAACAATCTCTTCTAACATCAGCCTTATCCAATTAACTCTTCTTCACTACGTAATGCTATATCTTGATCTAGTAGTGATTCTTCTTCATCACGAAGACGGTGTGCTAGTCGTGCAGCAGCATTAGCAGCAATGCTAGCAACCATATCATCTAAGAATGTATGAACCCTACCACTTTTTTTCGTATCCAAGTCTCGAATAATGCCAATTTTATTTTTATCTAAATGACCAAAAGTCGTAACAGCAATACTTCCATAACCAAGTACAGCCCCAAAAGCAATGGTTTCATCAACACCAAATAAGCCTTCATCACTTGCGATAATACTTTGTAATGGTTCTGATAGTTTACCTTGCTCGGCTAGCTTGTCCAATTCAACTCCGACAAGTAAAGCATGGTGAATTTCTCGTTTTAATAATACCTTTTCAACGCTTTCTATACAGGTAGCCAGCGTTAATTCTGGATTATATACATATTGCATCTCATATACAATTTCAGCAATAGCTTCAATTGTAACACCTCTCTCTTTAAGTGCACTCTTCGCCGCTTCCATTACTTCACGACTATGTACTCTTAAATTATGGTTCATTTCTACATCCCCTTTTTGTATATCTAGTTTCTATTTTACAATTATATCAATAATGTTTTATTTAAACAGATTACTTTTTTCAACCTACAAATGCTTGTTAAAGGAAATAAAGGCACAAGCTGTGCTACACTTTCATATAGAAAGCATTTGGAGGGAAAACTATGAGTATTCCAATGGGACGAATTCAAGATTTAGAATTCTATAGTAATGCATTAAATGAACATATAAAAATGCTAGTCTATTTACCAGCAAATTATTCACCACTTTATAAATATGCTTTATGCATTACGAACGATGGTAAAGATTATTTTCAAATGGGACGAATCGGTCGAGTAGCTGATGCTTTGTTACATAACAAAAAAATCGAAAATGTCATAATTGTTGGTATTCCATATAATGATGTACACGATCGTCGAACAAAATATCATCCTGAAGGCAAGAAAAATGAAGCATATATCCGCTTCTTAGCTCATGAACTTGTTCCTTTCTTAGATAAACAATTCCCGACTCATGGCGTCGGACATGGTCGCATGTTAATGGGAGACTCACTTGCTGGAACAGTTTCACTTATGACAGCACTACGTTATCCAAATATATTTGGTAAAGTAGCGATGCAATCTCCTTATGTAGATGATCATGTCAAGCAAGCTGTGCAGACTTTTAGCACACCTCATTTACTGAACCTCTATCATGTAATTGGGAGAGATGAAGTGGATGTGCCCACAACTGATGGACAACGAAGTAATTTTATTGAACCAAATAGAGAATTACATACTCTATTAACTGAAAAGGGCTTTCCTCTTTTCTATGAAGAATTTGACGGTATACATACATGGAAGTATTGGCAAAAAGACCTTCCACGAGCTGTAGAAATGATGTTACAAAGAAATGATATGTAAGGTAACGAAAAGCTTCTAGACCTGTCTCTTCAGACGCTGGTAACTTTTCATTATTTCAATATTACATTCTACTTATATAAAGTGAAACTTTAATCGGTAGGGGTTTTCGTCCATCCCCCACCGATTATTTGTTGAACCAATCGGATTCTTACTAGCGCTTAATC
>NZ_JBALMO010000140.1:11630-13005 GCF_036963345.1 Bacillus sp. JJ722 | reverse complement strand
TTTCGTTTTGAAGTGGGAGACTTAGCGCCAGTCTGAACGGGATAAAGCAGTACATTATTACGTAAAAATTAACCATTACTTTTGAAATGAATTAACGTTGTAAGTCATATTTTTTACACAATATTCTTAAAATTGATATAATGGAATAGACTAACATTTTGTTTATGTTATCAATACTACATTTGGGAGGCATTATTTTATGAAATATGGCATTGCAATTTTTCCATCGAAAAAACTCCAAGATCTCGTAAATTCTTATCGAAAACGTTATGACCCACAATACTCTATGATTCCTCCACATATAACCTTAAAATATTCATTTGAAGCGTCTGAAGAACAAATGAAAGACATTACGAAACAACTTTGGGAAACAGCTGCGAAAACAGAACCTATCAATTTAAATGTGTTAAAAGCAAGTACATTCCAACCTGTTAGCAACGTTATTTATTTAAAGGTTGAGTTAAATAACGAACTTGAAACTCTCCAAAAACAATTGCATAATGGAATCAATAGTGAAGATGAATTTGCGTTTGTTCCTCATTTAACACTAGCTCAACAATTGTCAAATGACGAACATTCTGATCTATTTGGACAATTAAGTATGATTGACCTTAGTCATTCAGAAACAATTGATCGCTTTCACTTACTATATCAATTAGACAATGGCTCATGGACAGTCTACGAAACATTTCATCTTGGAAAGGAATAAACAATTGTGATAGTAGAAATTGTCAATAATCAACAACAATTAGAAGATGCTTATTCGATTCGACAAAAAGTATTTATCGAAGAACAACAAGTTGACGCAGAAGAAGAACTTGATGAACATGATCAAACCGCTACTCATTTTGTATTGTATGATGACAACAAACCAATTGGCGCTGGTCGTTTCCGCTTAGTAGACGGAGCTGGTAAAGTAGAGCGCATTTGTGTCCTAGCAAATGTTCGCAAAGCTGGTGCTGGTAAGTTAATCATGAACAAGATTGAGAAATATGCGAAAGATCAACAAATCGCTCAAGTAAAACTCAATGCACAAACTCATGCTATTGGTTTTTATGAAAACTTAGGATATAAAATCGTTTCTGAAGAATTTCTCGATGCAGGAATTCCTCATCGAACAATGACTAAAAATCTATAAAAACAAAAGCGCAGAGCGCCCGTTCAACGCCGTATGAGACTTACGCACTTCGTACGAGATAAAGGAAACACGAAGAGCGGAGCGATTCGATGTGTCTAGCTTCATCGGCCAGCCCCTCGAGTCATAAGCCAAATCACTTCGGAAATCAGGATTTCCTGTGTGATTCGGCTTATGCCTTCGGGGCTTGACGGGCCGATTCCGCATTTCAGTGTTGACTTATCGTAAGAAGAAGTGTGA
>NZ_JBALMO010000140.1:0-11618 GCF_036963345.1 Bacillus sp. JJ722 | reverse complement strand
TAGATTCACTCTATTTCAAAGCGATCAACAACCAATTATTTTATAAATTTCTAAACAATCAAAAAACTAGCTTTGGATTCAACCAAGGCTAGTTTTTTTCTATATGTCACCAAAAAAATGTGCTACAAGCTGTTCATATTGCTGAAAGAAAGCAGGAGCGTGTTCCACGTCTTGAATAGCTTCTGCAACAGAGCGGTTATACCATTCTTGTTTCGCTCTTCCTCTCTTAAAGGCTTTCCACACTTCTTCACCCATTTCTTCATATTGCTTACTTAATGATTCTAAATTATCTAATTTATCAGCCACTATTAATGCTTTCACTTCTAAGGGAGCTGTTTTGACAACAGAAATCGTATGCTTCTTTCGATCCTCCCACGAAAGAGACTTATCCTCTGTATGATAAGCGACGATGGCAGCAACATCTTCTCCGAATTTCTCTTTAATATCTTCAATTGTAACTGACGTATCTTCTACAACGTCATGTAGTAATCCAGCCGCTATGACTTCATTATGAAAACCCGCTTCTTGCAATATTGCTGCTACTCTTTTTGGATGTTCTACATAAGGTTCTTTAGAATTTTTCCTAGTTTGTGTTCCATGTTCCTTCGTTGCAAAGCGACACGCTTCTTCTATTATGTCCATACTCATCACCTTCTTGTGAAAAACCGGTTATTCTATTTTATCCCGTTCGAACTGGCGCTAAGACTCCCACTTCAAAACGAAAGTAAAGCGAAGACGTTTAAGTGAGAATTCGGTTGGTTCAACTAATAATTGGTGGGCGATGGACGAAAGCCCCCACCGATTAAAGATTCACTTTATCAAGTTAAGATGAACTTGAACTCGAAGCTGCTGCAGATGCTGATATGGCAGCAATCATCACCACTTGTTGAGCGATCAACACACTTTGAATACTGTTTTGAACAGCTGCCTTGATAGCTGGTTGCGAACCGCTTTGGATTTTACAGTAAGTCACAAGTGCCATACTAAACATATTACGACCTGCTTTTCCTAACGACCAATTGCCAAATCCATCTTTAGTCGCTAACTCTTGATCTGTCTTTATAATCGTACGAATCACTTCGTCGCCACCACTTTCAATCATAGCTAATAGGGCTAGAATAGGCTGCGAATAAGAATCCAACTTTATTTTATTCTTCTTTAATTCACTCGCATATCGCAATAAACGATCACATTTCTCACTCACACTATCACTACTTAAAGTCAGCAAATGACTCATCGTTTGCAAAGCATTACCTTTACTAATGCCACGTCCGTTTAAATAACTATAACAAGCTTCCATCTCTTCGACAGCTGCCTCTATATCATCATGACTGTACGCTAAAATAATGGCTAACATATAGTCGTCATCTGAAGTTAACCAATAATGATTTTTCTTCATCAGTTGGAAGCAATGCAGTGCCTTTTCAATCGTCTTTGGCACTTCCACTGGCTGCAATTGTGTCGCTAAAAAATAAGCCACATATGGAAGATATACAGAACGTTTGAAACCTGCTTTCTTAAGTTCCTCATAATAGAAAATAGATTGATCAAAGATTTGTTGCGGTTTTTCGATACTTGTAAGTGCTGTTGCAATAAGAAATAAATTTGTACTGCGGAAATAGGAGAAAGAAGAAGTTTGAAGCTTCATATATTCCTTCATATCTTTCACTTGCTTCACATCTACTACTTGATTGTTTAATGCTAATTGAAACGCACCAAACTTGCGAATTAAATGGTTTTCCCATTTAAAGTTTTGCTTCATTTGCTGATCATTATCAATAAATAAATTTATCGTTTCAGTTATCATGTTACTCCTCCCATTTTTTTCTATTAATAAATGGAACATTACAGTATTCTAAAATGGAAAAAAGGTTGCCCAAAAACTTAGACAACCTTTATTGTATATTTATTATATCATTGTTTAGCGAAAAGGAACTGTGACGATATAGCCTGTATAATACATCCATTCTTTAAAGAAAAATGGTAGCTTTGTTTCCATTGACTGAAAAGCAGATGTTTGCGTTGGCGAAGAAACTACCTCTAAATCCATTTCCTGTGCTAATAACACAGATCGCTTCATATGTAATGGGTCACTTACTAAAATATATTTGTCAAAATCATATTCCCCACGATTGACTTCTTCTAAAGCATATTCTAGGTTTTCTTTCGTATACATCGATTTCTCTTCAATAATAATATGGTCTACATCGACACCATGATCGATCGCATAATCCATAGAAGCCTTCGCTTCAGACTTTACTTCACCAGGTGCTTTACCACCTGTAAATATTAAATAATCTACTTTACCATTGTTATATAAATCAATTGCATGATTAAGTCTTTCTTTCAGTACAGGCGAAGGTTTTCCATTCCAAGCAGCTGCTCCTAATACAATAGCAGCATCACTTTTCTCTTCATTATTTTGCAAGCTAAATGTATAGACACTTAAACCAGTATGTGCGAGAAATCCTACTACTATAATAAATATCCATTTTAGCCAGTTTACCCACTTAATCATACAAACCATTCACCTTTTAACCTTTTTTAAAATCACCTCTTCTATCATACATTGTTTGTTTATCAAAAATCTACACATTAACTGAAAATGTAAATTTTTTTTAATTAAAATGTAAAATACTTTTATAATTTACGAGCTTTAATGACTGTAAATAGTACACAACCATTAAATATGTGCATCTACCAATAAACCTTTACCTGTAATTTCAGGTGCTTTTACTACTAAAGGTAATTCTTGTTGCGGAACGTCCTTTTTATTGTTAACAACTTTCGGAAATTGTTTCTTTTGTTGTGGAGATTCTTCATGATTTTTTTTGCATAAAATAGCTCGAAATGTAGGATTCGTTTCTTGTACTGGATAAAATGTTTCTTTCTTCTCAGCTCTTTTAGCATATTGAATAAATTGATCTGGAGTAATTGGTAAAATGTAACCCATGTGATTCACCTCGTTTATACAATTTAATAGTGTACAATGAAGTCAATATTCAACTTTTTTATAATAGAGGGTTCATTAAATAATACCCGTTTTAAAAAGTAACAAACACTATGAATATAGTCTTTTTGTTCATACTATGATTTGTTATGATAAAGATTGACTACTTTTTACTATTCGGAAGAAGATTTGAGGGTAAATTCATGAAAACTGCAAAATTTCATCAAGAAATGATTGAGCTAGCGAATTTATCAGCTGAGCTCCTTCAACAGGCCATTGAACGCGGCAAAAAAGGTTTATTAACTTGCCCAGTTTGTGGAAATACAGTGCGACTCTACCTAGGTATAACTAAAGAACCACATTTCTATCATACAGAAAAAACAAAAGCACCTTGTGATTGTTCACCTATAAGTCAGCACCAACAAACGAAGCAAGATGCATATATCGAGAGAAACGGTTTTCGTTTACCTGCTTCACGTAGCATTACCAAAGAAATCGAGCCGCTTGCTTATAAACATTCGAAAAAGATTAGTGGAAATCCTGCATTCTCACCTAAAATTCCTAAAAAAAGTGAACAGAAGCATCCTTTCGTCATTGCTTTACAAAATCAAGGAGTTGTTCTCGACGATGATCAACTAGAAGCTGTGACAACTATTGATGGACCTTTACTTGTTCTTGCGGGTGCAGGTAGTGGCAAAACGCGCGTACTTACGGCGAGAACAGCCTTTTTGTTACGTGCAGCAAATATAACTGCTTCAAATATCTTACTCGTTACATTTACCGCGAAAGCTGCGAAAGAAATGAAAGAGCGTATGCTTAGTTATCCAAACATTTCACCAGCTGATGTAAATACATTAGTATCTGGAACTTTTCATAGTATTTTCTACAAAATACTACTGTTTCATGAACGTGAGCGTTGGCAGAGCACTTCCCTCATTAAGTTCGATTGGGAAAAAGAAAATATGCTAAAAACAGCAGGACGTGAAAGAGGACTTGATGATAAAGAGTTCGCTTATGATGGAGCACTTCAACAAATTGGCTTATGGAAAAATTCATTGCTTTTCCCAAATGATATACGACCTCAAGATAAATGGGAAGAGGACTGCTTATACTTATATAAGAAATACGAGAGCATCAAGAACGCATCTGGCAAATTTGACTTTGACGATATGTTAATTGGTTGCTATAAGCTACTAATCAATAATCCTGACATTCTTGAAAAATATCAACAACGTTTTCAATACATTTTGATTGATGAGTTTCAAGATATCAATAAAGTGCAATATGAGCTTATGAAAATGTTAGCTAAAATGTCTAATAACATCTGTGTAGTAGGAGATGATGATCAATCAATCTATTCGTTTAGGGGTAGTGATCCATCTTTTATCTTGCACTTCGAACATGATTTTCCAAAAACAAAAGTCATTAAACTAGCACAAAATTATCGCTCATCTCATGAAATTGTAGCTACCGCTAATCGTATCATTGTCAAGAATGAGAAGCGAAAAGTTAAAACAATGTTAGCTCAACATGATCAAGGAGCAGCTCCTGTTCTCTTTTATCCTCAAGATGAAGAGCAAGAAGCTACAATGATTGTTACGGACATCGCTGAAAAAATTGAACAAGGTGCGGACCCTAGTGAATTTGCGATTCTTTATCGTACACATACGATGTCACGAGCCATTTTTGAACGGTTAGCTGAATCCAACCTACCCTTTGTGATTGATCAAGATGCAGAAGCTTTTTATCAACGACGAACAATAAAGAGTATGCTAGCTTTTATTCGCCTGAGCTTAAATGAAGACGATATTGATGCGTGTGCAGACCTTTTACCAGCGTTATTCTTAAAACATAGCTTACTTCAAGAAATCAAAGCACAGATGATTTTACAAGATTGTAACGCTTTATCTGCGTTATCGAAAATTAAAACAGGGCATACTTTTCAAGAACGAAAATTAGCTAAGCTTCCATCTCAAGTCCGAAGCTTACAATCACTCCCACCTCTAGCAGCTTTAGAACGTATCGAAAAAGATTTAGGATTCACTGATTACGTAAAAAAACGTGGTAATGAAGGAAATAAAATGGAAAGAGGATCTGACGATGTTCGGAACTTAAAAGTCGCAGCCAAACGCTTTACTGATTGTGATTCTTTCATTCAACATGCCAATCATATGAGTGCAATGAACAAAGAAGTAAAGAAGTTATCTAAACATTTCCCTAAAGCTGTAACGTTAACAACCATTCACCGTTCAAAAGGCTTAGAATACAGCAATGTTTATATTCTAAGTGCAGTCGATGGTGGTCTTCCACATGACTATGCGATGGATGACTTTCGCAAAGGCAATAAACACGCTCTTGAGGAAGAACGTCGTCTAATGTATGTAGCGGCAACACGAGCTCAAAATCACCTCTACTTCTCAGTGCTCCAAAGCAGAGGTGGCAAAACCGCTTATCCGTCAAGATTTTTGTATATTTAACTCATAAAAAAGAGATCGTCTCAAGAAATGGGAAGCGATCTCTTTTTGATTAAGTACTTATTTCATTATTTTTTATTAATCATATTAGAAATGGTACCAAAATCAAGCTGCTTTCCGTCATTAACAATTGATTGCACAATCTTATCTTCCAACTCTTGATTAACTGGTTTACCAGCCAATTGCGATACTCGTTTTATTACACCTCGTACTGTAGTTTCGTCTTTAAAATTAGCACCTTGTAATGAATTCGCTAAATCAATAACATCCTTCATATTTACGCCCGTTTTCTTTTCCATGTTTTTAAAAAAATGAGAATCCATATTTGAGCCCTCCTTTTCTGTATGGTTATTGTATGAACTTCTTGTGAAAATGTTCCTGCTAGACAGCCATAAAATTTTTGATTTTTCATTCGACATTTAGAAAATGACATTTTCTCGTCCATACCAAATTCACCACAATTACATATGATAGGGTGAGATCATTTACAAGGAGGGTAATTCTATGCCTAAGAAACATAAGCACGAGTCGTCATCCAGCCATAATAACCGTAAACACCATCATAAAAAATGCAAAAAAAGACATTGTTGCAATAGATGTAATAACAATGATTGGATGTGGGGTAATTTCTCATGCTGGTGGTGCGATTGTGAAAGCAGCAGTTGCCGTTGCAAAAGTGAATCTAGTTCTAGCCGCCGCAGTGAAAGCTCTAGTCGTTGTAGCGAATCTAGTCGCCGTAGCGAAAGCTCTAGCAGCAGTAGCGAATCTAAACGTCGTAGCGAAAGCTCTAGTAGCAGTAGCGAATCCAGTCATCATGAAAGCAGTAAACATTGCCATAAAAGACATGGTCACTGGCTTGAGAATTGTTGGTGCGATTGCTGTTGTAGTACCGAAGTTAGAGTGTTTAAAATCAAATGATAAACATTTAATCCCAAAAGCAACCCTTTTGGGATTTTTCAATATATTGAGTGGCTTGTTCACAAAAAAATCCGCATTTAAAAACACTTAGAAAAAATCTCCAAGTGTTTTTATCCTCATTCAACTTTATGTAAAACATCCAAATAGCGACCAAAATAAAACGGAACAGCTCCCTGTTCCGTTTTAAAGTTTAGCAGCAGAAAGATGCTCCTACAATTATTAACAAAATAAACAATACAACGATTAATACAAATGTTGAACCATATCCGCCACAGCCACCGCCGTATCCGTATCCACCACAACCACCGCCGTATCCATAACCGTAGCCACCGTACATTCCCTTCACCTCGCTTTCGCTTAGCTCCTTTCTAACATATGTAAAAAGGCGGGAATTTGTATGGGCTCTTCCCCAGAGGCTGCAGCCTAAATTGTAAAAATATCAAGAATTACTCCTGAAGAAGATACTAACTCTTTGGCTTAAATATTAATGCCGCAATAAAACCGAAGATAATCGCAGAGGAAATACCTGAACTAGCTATTTCAAACATACCTGTTACAACACCAATAAGTCCGTGTGCTTCTGCTTCTTGCATAGCTCCGTGAACAAGTGTATTACCGAAGTTCGTAATAGGGACAGTCGCCCCCGCACCGGCAAAATCCGTTAGTGGTTCGTACCATCCAATCCCATCTAATATTGCACCAGCTACAACCAGAGAACTCAAAGTATGTGCGGGTGTTAGTTTTGCCACATCAAATAATAATTGACCTATAACACATATTAAACCACCTACAACAAATGCCCAAAAAAACATTGGCAACATCTATTTTCACTTCCTTTCGACCTATTACATTATTGCCACTCAATTGCTGCCGCGTGAGCAATACAGGGAATTGTTTCACCTTGTTGAAAAGATAATGGTGACAGTAATGCACCAGTGCTCACTAATAATATTCGACGATATGTGCCCTTCTTCATTTCATTTAACAAATGCCCATACAATACAGTAGCTGAGCAGGCAGCACCACTTCCTCCAGCAAATACTTCTTGTTTCTGTTCATGGCTATATATGAGCATGCCACAGTCTAAAAAACGCTCTTCATTGATGGTAAAACCTTTTTCTTGCAGAAGGTCAAACGCTATTTTATGTCCTATACTTCCGAGATCTCCGGTAATGACAGCATCATAATAATTAGGACCTAACCCTAAATCTTTATGGTGCGCCAAGATAGTATCTACTGCAGACGGAGCCATCGCTCCTCCCATATTAAAAGGGTCCGTTAAACCCATATCCACAACTTTACCCAATGTTGCTGCTTTCACTTTATGAATCGGATAGTCTACAATAGCACTGCTTCCTACCAATGCTACACCAGCTCCCGTAACAGTCGATTGTGCTGTCGGAGGCTTCTGACCTCCATAATCATTGGGGTAGCGAAATTGCTTCTCTACAGCTGCTTTATGGCTTGATGCGCCGGTTATTACTCGATTTGCACCACCATAATTTACGATAAATGAAGATAACGCCAACCCTTCCATAGAAGTTGCACATGCTCCAAACAAACCTATATATGGAATGCTATTTGTTCGCGCTGCAAAACTCGTTGGTGTAATTTGATTTATCAAATCACCTGCTAAAAAAAATTCAACATCTTCCTTTGAAACTTTTCCTTTTTGTAAGGCAATGGTGATCGCATCTTCAAGTAATTTCCGGTGAGCCTTCTCTAACGTCGTTTCATTCAAATAATTATCATCATATAAGAGATCAAAATCGTTTGCTAACAGTCCTTTACTTTCAAGCTTTCCTCCTGTTACTCCTGTCGCCAATATAGCAGGAGCATGTTTGAAAACCCATGATTGTTTGCCTGCTAACATGATCTATCCTCCTATCCCTGTCACAAGTGTCTTAATTAATGCCACAAAAAAAGCTGATACGACTCCAAATACAATAACTGATCCAGCTAATTTAAAAATATTACCTCCCACTCCAAGTACTAGCCCTTCTGCACGATGTTCAATAGCTGCTGAAATAACAGCGTTACCAAATCCAGTTACAGGAACAGCACTTCCAGCTCCACCAAGTTGCCCAATTTTCCTATAAATCCCAAATCCTGTTAACAACATTGAGATAAATACCATTGTGGAAACTGTTGGATTGCCAGCCGTTTGCTCAGTAAAATTAAAAAAATAAATGTAAAAATAAGTAATAAATTGTCCAATAAAACAGATAGTACCTCCGACAAGAAAAGCCTTTATACAATTTTTTAATAATGGTCGCTTAATCTCATCTTTTTTCTGCAGTTCTTGGTATTTTTCTTGTTTCGTCGTTAAGTCTTGTTTATTCATCACCCTAACTCCTTACGTCATTTCTTTTTTCAACTTTATGATTTTCCCGAACTCTTTCCTCGCTTTATCACGTGGATAGTTTTCATCTTTCAGACTTTCATTTAATTCAACTGCTTCTAGAAAAATTTTATAATCACTTGATACGGTAAAGTTATGATCCTTATATTTCTCTTCTAATTTTTTGTTTAAATCTTTTTCAATTTTTTTCATTTTAAACCGCTTCATATGTTTTACTTTATAAGCAACCAACACCCGTTTCTTCCCCGTAATAATGGCGGCATCATATATATCTGGAAAAGAAAGAACATATTTATGTAGTTCCTCTGCAAATTTAAACTCTTCAGGTGTTTCATATAGAACAGCTGGATGCGGATTAGTTGTTTTGAACAGCGCCATTTTGGCTTCCCCTTTCTTATTCGCCCCCTCACATCCCATAATGATAAAAACACCACAAATTGCTATCGCAATTAATAAATACCGTAATAAATCTTTCATCGTTTCACTCCTTACAACTTTCCTACTTCTTTATGATTTGCAATCAACGAAAAAATATAAGAAAAACAAAAAAAAGAATACTACAAGAGCATTCTTAATGTACAAGGTATCATCAATTAATAAGATTTCTTCTTCTTACCACAGCCACAGTCTTTTTTCTTTTTTTTATAATTTGAATCATTTTTTTGTTGCTGGGCCATTTGTGCTTGCTCATATGTTAGCTTATCTTGCTTCATGATGCACACCTCCCAAAAAACATTACAAATTAATGATATATAGTAACATATGAATAACGAACAAGCTTGTTAATTTCAAACGCCTATAATGGACAAAATTATTCATCAATATAGTGCTGCACCAATGTTTCTAATATTGCAGCGAGCCCTGCCACTGCTAAAACAACAATTACAGGACCAGACCAATATGAAAAAAAATAAGACAAACAAACGATAAAGATCGCAATCCAAACTCCTGTACACCAATAACAATTTAAGAGTTGACCAATAAATCCCTTTATTCCTTTCTTCTTTGGAACAATATATGTCTCTATTTCGCCTTTCTCATTCTTTCCATCTTCTTCTTCAAAAAAAGGCTTTCGTAAAAAAGAAGTGATTTTATCATATACAATCAATCGTGTTAAACGAAAACTGGCTAATGCTAATAAAATAAAATCTAACAGTGAATCAATCATTGGTATCCTCCGTATTATATTCGCTCACAGGCAATTAAGTAAAAATAGGCGTGTAACTCATTCATTTTGAGACGGTCCTTCATACTCTGTAAGGGATAGGAGTCAAATAATTTTCTAGGAGGAATACGAATGAGTTGTGGACATAATGAATTCTCAAGCGACTGTGTATGCTCTACGTTAATATCTGTAGCTGAAGCTCAAGAAAGAGTTGAAGAAGATTGCAGAACTGGCTGTATGCAGTCTATTGACGAACTCAAAGGTCGTTTAAAAATGAGAAATTTCGATACAATTCCAGTTCTATTGTCATGCAATTGTAATCCATTCTCAGCTGCAGGTGCTATAAGAAGTCACTGTGGTGAAAAAATGTTCAACGTAGTAAGAAGCTTCTTATTCCGTGTAAATTTTGTGGATGAAGATACTTGTTGTGCTACGCTTGAATTATTAAAACCAGTGAAGTTACATCGTCATCATGATGAAAGTGATGAGACTAGTCATAGTAGCGATAGCAGTTCTCATCATGATCATTCAGATTGCTGCGAAACTGCCTACGATGAATTTTTAGAAGCACTAAACAGTGCTAAGAAAATTGTACGTACTGGCATTTGTATTACTGTAGATTTAAAAGCTATTACAGCAGCTACTTGCTTACCACCAATTCACACTAACCAAACTTTCTAATAGGGTGAAGGCTACTGATTTCAGTAGCCTTATTCTTTTATATTCGTAGGCTCCCTATAAATATTCCACTTGAATAAAATCGATATCTTCCATTTTTATCTCGATGATCTCAACCTTTCTCCCAGATAAAACTTTGACATTATATAACTCACCTTTTTTTCTCTGAACCTGTCCCTGCACAACCTTTCCATTAATACTCATTTTACATGTAGGCTTAGGTACAGCCGGAGGCATTCTAGCTAAAAATGTAACGATTTCCTCCTTCGACATAGACGAGAACTTTTTCTTATTATTATTTTTTCTTACTCTTTTCGGTTGAATTTTCTTCTTTACATGATGTACATCCATTGTGTTTCCAATATTCCGAATCACATCGTCTTGAGTTTGAATATCCGATTCATCAAGATTAACACTTGTATCTATTTCAACTACTACTACTTCTTCAGATTGTACAGCTACTGCTTTATTCTCTAAAGTTTGATTTTGA
Organism: Bacillus sp. JJ722; assembly: GCF_036963345.1. NCBI lineage: Bacteria > Bacillati > Bacillota > Bacilli > Caryophanales > Bacillaceae > Bacillus > Bacillus sp. JJ722. The sequence goes on along the minus strand of NZ_JBALMO010000140.1, from coordinate 581 downwards.
AATTCTTTCTCTACTTCAACAATTTTTGAAATTTCTTCAAGATGAATTCCCCTTTGTTCTACTTTCATTTCATTTTTCAATTTTTCGTCCGCTTGCATTTCCGCTGGAATAGAAATTTCTTCTTCCAAATGAAGCTCTTGTTCACTTACTATATTCACCAATTCAAATTCTTCCTTCGATAGGATAACATCGTCCTCAATACTTTTCGCATTCACTTCTACCATGTTCTCGATTTGTCTAACACGTTTAGATTCATTCTTTTCCATAACTACCTCCACTTCAGTATTTACGCTCGCTTCAACCTCTCCAACCTTTATACTTACTTCTTCATCTTCGATTTTCACACTGACTTCTTCTTTCCCAATCTTTACGCTTGCTTCCTCATTAACCACTAAACCTTCTTCCTCTACTTCCAGCGCTGCGTCTGCCTCTACCTCTTCATCCTTTGTTCTGGCTTTTTCTTTAATTTCGGCTTTGACTTCTTCTGCTTCGATCTTTGCATTTACTTCTTCTACTTCGATCACTGCACTTTCTTCTTTCGCTTTGATCTCTTCACTTTCTTCTTCCGCTTTGATCTCTAC
>NZ_JBALMO010000139.1:7444-11301 GCF_036963345.1 Bacillus sp. JJ722 | reverse complement strand
GTTAGAACGGGATAAAGTAAAAGTAACACTTTTTATATTATTTGAAATTATATTTGTACAACACATACTTCTTTTTTTCATAACAAGAATCATGCAATATAAAAACATTTGTATTTTGTTCATGTTTAAGCAACTTATTGATTACATCATATCTAGACATTGTTTTTTCCACTTGTATCTCTTTCACCTGAAGATTCTTTATTATATTGTCAATCAACTTGTTCACCCCTTATTGGCACGCATAAATTTAACCACATTTACATTAAAGTTAAAATTTCTCCCTAACGTAATTTTTACTGCCTATAAATTCAGTAGGAATAAACTATAATAGCTTCGAAGCAAAAAAATTTTATCTTTGTAAGCACTATATTGACTTAAAAGTCTATAATAGAATATAAATGTGAAAACTCTATGAAAATAAAACAATTTTACAAAATAAATTTATAATTACTAAAAAATCAGAATTATATAAAAATTAAATCTCCAAGAAAATACCACTACTAATCTAGAAAATCGCCTCATATACTAAATATACCCTGATTTTCACCCCTCAGTAAGTTTGACTGACCGTTCAAATTTTCCTATAATTATCTTAATCTTACGAGTTATGTAGAGGTGATGTTGATGGGGCAGTTATGATTGTTAATAACACTCACTTGAATAGAATTAGAGAAACTTCTCTTCGACATTCATTATAAGTATAGAACTCATCATTGATTTGATGAAGTTTCGTTTTAGCATCTAAGTATTGGATTGAAAATTAGTAAGATTTTATTATCTCAGGAGGTGACTCCTTTCTCGTTATGATGGCGGGATAAGGAAAAATATTTGGACGACATATTAAACTTGGTTATCTTGGCCCTGTTAATTGCTTTAACAGCATTTTTCGTAGCCTCAGAATTTGCCATAGTAAAAGTAAGAAGCACACGTATCGATCAGCTTGTAGAAGAAGGTAAGACTGGTGCATTAGCTGCCAAAAAGGTAGTTAGCCATTTAGATGAATACCTTTCTGCTTGTCAATTAGGTATTACAGTTACGGCGTTAGGTCTTGGATGGATTGGTGAAAAGAGTATAGAAGCAATTCTACATCCTCTATTCGTACAATTTAACATTCCATCGTCTGCAACAACTGTACTTTCATTTGTAATCTCTTTCTCAATTGTTACATTTTTACATGTTGTAGTCGGAGAGTTAGCACCTAAAACACTTGCAATTCAAAAAGCTGAAACAGTTACTTTATTAGTAGCGAAACCTTTAGCTCTATTTTACAAATTGATGTTTCCATTCATCTGGGTTTTAAATGGTTCCGCTCGATTAGTAACAAAAGCATTCGGTTTAAAACCAGCTTCTGAACATGAAATAGCTCATACTGAAGAAGAATTACGAATCATTCTGTCAGACAGTTATAAAAGTGGGGAAATTAACCAATCTGAGTTCAAATACGTAAATAAAATATTTGAATTCGACGATCGCATTGCTAAAGAAATAATGGTTCCACGAACAGAAGTTATTACATTAGCAAAAGAAGATTCACTTGAATATGCCTTTTCAATTGTTAAAGAAGAAAAATTCACTCGTTACCCTATCATAGATGGTGATAAAGACCATGTTATTGGAATGGTTAATGTTAAAGAGCTTTTTACATTTATGATTTCTAACGATGACTACAAGGATCAAACAGTAGAACCTTTAGTCCGCCCTATCATTCGTATCATCGAAACCGTTCCTATTCATGATTTACTTCTAAAGATGCAAAAGGAACGCATTCATATGGCCATCTTAATGGATGAATATGGCGGAACGTCTGGATTAGTAACTGTTGAGGATATTATCGAAGAAATTGTCGGAGAAATTCGTGATGAATTCGACCTTGATGAAGTTGCTGAGATACGTAAAATAGCAGACAATCACTATATTATTGATGCAAAAGTGCTTATCAGCCAAATAAATGATTTATTCGGAATTGATATTTCTGATGAAGATATAGATACAATTGGTGGCTGGATTTTAACAGAAAATTATGAAGCGAAAAAAGGAGATGTTCTCTCCTACGAGGGCTTCAACTTTAAAATTCTCGAAATGGAAGACCACCATATTCAATATATAGAAGTAACTGAAGTTGTAAAAGAGATTTCCATCGAAGCACAGCCAGAAGAACAATCACAATCTGAAAAAATTCAAATGTCTCAAACAACTGAAGTTGTTTCATAAAAAAAGCTGCCATTAGGCAGTTTTTTTATGAAATCAGCCAGATACTTTTTAGAAAACATAGTAAATGATAGGATGAAAATCTACAAATTGGCTCATAATACAAACAAACACATTAATTTCAACTAAGGAGAGATTAACTTGAAGTATATTGAATTATGCCAAAATTGTAGAGGTAAAGGTAAAGTCCCGTTTTTACAGATTTTCAGCAAGTCTTGTCCATCTTGTAACGGGAAAGGCAGAACAGTAACAAGTCTCCCATCACGAAATTTTTAACCAGCATATTATTTTATCAAAATAGAAATTTTTAATTTACAATAGTCATATTTCCTCCATCAAAAGATTATCAAAGGAAGGCTGTATTTGTTAGACAGTCTTCTTTACAATTATTATTCATGTTTTTATCTATGATTGTCTTATTAATAATTATTATTTTACAGTTATTGTTCCTTTCTTACTCAAGAGCTTCAGTTTATTTGATGCATCACCAATAGTTCCCCTTTGAGACTTTTCAGTATTCTTCTTTGTCTTAAATTCTTTTAAATTAACTGTTACATCATTTGAATTACTGTTAGCAGTAAGCATTAAGGAAGTAGGAGTTTCTTTATAGGATACAGTAATATCTCCTGTCTTCGTTTCTGCAAATAATGACTTTCCTTCTTTAATATCTTTGATTGATACTTCACCATCTGTTGAGGTAATTTTCATTTTAGGACTAACCACATTATTAATATAATTATCACCTGTTTTCGAAGCTACAGTTAATTCCTTTAATGAACTATCTTGCAAACCTAACTCTCCAGCTTTTGATGTAAATATACCTTTATCTGCTTTTAGTCCTACAATCTTTTTAGAACCTGAGACATTGGAAATTACAAGATATTTAGTCGTTACATCCTTCATTTTTATATCACCAGATTTGTTATTCAAAATAATTGCATCGACTCCATCCTTTGGAATAGAAATATAGATAGTACCTCTTTTTCCAAAGGTAAATCCTTCAATAAAGCTTAAATCTTCATTATGCTGATTAACTACTATTTTCTTTCCATCTTTTTTGATTGTTACTGGATCGTTCTTCTTATCATTTTGTTTACCTTCAACTGTAATTTTTATTTTGTTTGATTTAGTATCCTTAAACTCAATATCCCAAGATTTATTATTTATTTCGATTTCTTCAATACTATTTTTAAAAGACTTTTCTTCTTCAAAACTCTCACCTTTTACTTCTTTAATGCTAAAAAATACCCCGCAAACTACAATGAACCCAATAGATGTTAGTATGACTTTTTTCAATTTTATCTCTCATTTCATTTAAGTTTAAATATTGAACATTTTAACTTTAGGTCAAATCAATTTTGTCAATTTTATGATAAGATAAGTAGCCAATTGCAAGACCCAATAAACATAACACAATAGGCACTCCTATAAATTGAAACAAACTAACTTGACTACCCCCATCAGAAACAGTTGCATTAATCAGAACTCCAATTAATATAGACGAGGTAATGGTTGTCGCAGTTGATTTTTTCCTCATACCAAAATATAAAGGTACTAAACTTATTCCAGCCATCATAAATGCACTAATAAAAGTATTTGGAACTGTAGCAATAATATCACTTATACTAACTGGTGTTTCAAAGAATCCT
>NZ_JBALMO010000139.1:0-7378 GCF_036963345.1 Bacillus sp. JJ722 | reverse complement strand
AAAAGTAATTGCATAGTTTTACTCTTGTATTCATCAATTACTAAACGTGATAAAATTACAGCTGAAAAAATGATAAATGTGATTCGAATAAAAATATTCGTTAAAGACATGAATCCCGCATAGTCTGAAAACATTTGCTCACTTTCAACTCTAGAACCCCACGCCATAAGTCCAACAGCAGTGAAAATTGCCACAATACAAATTGCTAATCCTTTAAAATAACGAGATAAATAATGTTTTTTCCATTCTAGTTTCATAAGATTAAACATGTTGTTTGCCTCCATTATAAAAATGTAAGAAGTACACTACTAAGTATTATTACTAATTCAATATCCTAAATTCATCATGTTAAGAATTGATTCCCTCACCATTCATTAAATTTAGGAAATACTCCTCCAATGAACTGTGCTTCTTATTGATGCTTTCAATCTCAATGTCATTCATAATGAACGCTTTTGAAATTTCTTGCTGTGTTGCTGTCATTTCATAAATGCGAAGCGTCTGTTCATTCATGATTTTATAGTTTTTCAAACCTAGATTATGATCTAAAATATATGCTGCTTTTTTAATATCCTGTACAGTCACTTCAATGTACTCGGTATGTTCCCCATTGATACTCATCATTGAAACTTCTTTTATCATCTTTCCATTTTGAATGACACCAATCGTATCTGCCATTTGTTCTATTTCAGCTAATATATGGCTTGAAATTAATATTGTAATACCATATTCTTTGCAAAGCATTTTGAATAATTCTCTTAACTCTTTTATACCGATAGGATCTAATCCGTTGATAGGTTCATCTAGTATCAATAGCTCCGGTTTTGTTGTTATCGCTCTGGCAATTCCTAACCTCTGTTTCATTCCAAGGGAGAAGTCCTTTACTTTTTTATTTTCGATATTGTGTAATTTGACAAGATTTAACGCATGGTCGATAGACTGCTTATCATAATAACCCATGTACTCACAATGTAAAGAGAGATTCTCTTTAGCTGTTAGTTTCTCATAAAAAATAGGATACTCAATTATGGTCCCCATCCGTTTTAGCAATTCGGATGAAGTATCAGTTAATTTTTCACCAAAAATTTCAATATCACCGGTTGTCGGTTTGACTAAATTTGTAATCATTTTCATAATCGTCGTTTTACCAGCACCGTTTGGTCCTAAGAAACCATAAATTTCACCTTTCTTCACATTCATATTGATACTGGAAACAACCTTATTTCCTTCAAACACTTTAGTAAGTCGATTTGTTCTTAATATGTATGACATACCTTTTTCCCCTTTCACTGAATATCTTGATTGTAAGAAACGAAATTCTCTTTTTTCTTACTTAATTCTTACAAATTTCTTAAGCTCAAAAAAAGCTTATAGAATATCACTTTCTACAAGCTAAAATTTCAGTTTTTTTAACGTAATTGTAAATTCAGTTTTTTTATATGGCATACTGGAAAGATGAATTTCGCCACCTAAAGCTTCTACAAGGCGCTTTGTAATCGTCAATCCAAGTCCGCTTCCTTGATATAAACGATTTCTTGAATCTTCTAATGTATACATACGTTCAAATACTTTGTCGATATGTGACTCAGAAATTCCTTTCCCTTTATCCCATATATCAATGTACACAAAGTTTTCATCGCTTCTTAAATTCATACCTAGTGTTTTTCCATCATCTCCATATGTAATCGCGTTCGAGATTAAGTTATTCAACACTCTACTTAACACTTCTGCATTTCCAAGTGCATATGTATGTTCTTCTGGTATATCAATTTGAACCGAATAGCCTTTTGACATTAGTAAATCATAGAACGATAAAATATTCTCCTGACACAATTCATTCATATTAACTCTCGTTATCTCAATATCTTTATCTCCCGACTCTAATTTCGCCAAGTCAAAGAACTTATGTATGAGTTCCATCACTTCAATTGCTTTAATATGTACTTTATTAAGCAATGCTTGTCGTTGATCCTCAACCATCCCCTGATTTGTATGTAACATTTCTATGTAACCAAGTACAACTGTCAACGGTGTTTTTAAATCATGCGATATATTAGAAAGCATCTTTCGCATAGATATCTTAACCCTCGCATGATTGGCTTTTGTTACTTGATTTGTTATTATTAGTTGATTTATGGAGACTAATAGTTTCTGTAGTTGTTTGTCGTCTGTCACAACTAATAACTTTTCATCAGTTCCCTTCTCTAATATATTGTGTAGCTTTTCATATATGTAACGTAAATCTTCATCTCTACTTCTATTCCTATTATATTGAAAAAAAATAATACTTAATAATATACCAATAATTATCAACAGTAAAAAAAGTACCACTCTACATCACTTCCATCTTATAGCCGATTCCCCATAATGTTTTAATATATTTTGGATTCGATGGATCATCCTCTATCTTCTCTCGCAGCCTTCTCATATGAACATTTATGACATTCTCATCGCCAAAATATTCGCCATTCCAAATTAGGTTATATATATGAGCCTTGGAAAACACACGATTACGATTTTTGGCAAATAGCTTTAATAGTTCGAATTCTTTGGAAGTGAGTTTAATGACTTCTCCTTTCTTCCAAACAGTAAAATTTATCGTATCAATTTTCAATTCATCAATTTGAATGATGTTATCCTTCATCTTTGGTGGGATTGAATATTTTGTTGAACGACGAATACCAGCCTTTACCCGTGCAGATAACTCAATCATTGAAAAAGGCTTACAAATATAATCATCTGCTCCGATGCCTAGCCCAATCGCCTTATCAACATCCGTATCCTTAGCTGACATCATTAAAATAGGTACAGGACTTTTTTCGCGAATCATTTTCACTACTTCTAACCCATCTATCTTCGGCATCATAATATCAAGAATGATTAAATCAAACGAACCTTGAATAAATTTTATTAGTCCCTCTTCTCCATCAGATGCTGTCGTTACAGCAAAACCTTCATTTGATAAATAGCTTTCTACCATTTCTTGAATCGACAAATCATCTTCTACTAGCAAAATATTAGATTGCATTCTCCTATCACTCCTAACTCTTACATATATTAACACATGTAATTATATCCCTATATCAATTACTATGGAAAAAATTACTTGATGGTAATAGGGAGCAGTAATAGATTCAAGTTTCTTCTCATTCTCTATTTATTTGCGATTTTATACAATAATTCTTCATAAAAAACAGGTCGTTCTACTCGAACAACCTCTTTCATTTAACCAGTTAATACATCTTCTGTAGGATATCGAACTGTATTTGTATCTTTTCTCGCTAATGAGAACAGCAACGTCAATGGCCCAATTTTGCCTAAGAACATAATAAATATAAGTACAAGTTTTCCGACTGCTGATAAATGATATGTTAAGCCCATCGTTAAACCAACTGTGCCAAAGGCTGATAAAACTTCGTACATAATCTCAGTAAGTGAAGCGTCTTCCGTTATAGTAAGAATAAATATTGCCATTACAACAAATAAGAGACTAGCTGTTGAGATGGCTAAAGCTTTAAGAACAACGTTTTGATCAATCGTTCGTTTCCCTATTACGATGTTCTTCTTCCCTTTCAAGAAAGTAGATACCGCAAACATGATCACGATAAAAGTTGTTAGCTTAATACCCCCACCCGTTGAAGCACTTCCTGCACCAATAAACATTAAAATCATTGTTACAAATGCTGTACTATCTTCAATTTGTGACAAATCAATTGTATTGAAGCCCGCTGTTCGAGGACTTACTGCTTGAAAGTAAGAAGCCCAGAACTGTTCACTCGGTGTTAACTTACCTAATGTTGCTGGATTATCCATTTCTAGCAGAAAGATTGTAATCATTGCTACTACATTTATTACTAGCGTACCGATAATCATAACTTTGGAATGTAAACTAAGCTTCTTAAAACTAGATTTTGCCCATAAATCCGTTAATACGGTAAATCCAATTCCACCAATAATAAACAGTAATGTTATAACAATGTTTATAACAGGATCTCCCACATAATTAACTAAATTATTAGGCAACAATCCAAAACCAGCATTGTTAAATGCTGAGACTGCATGAAAAATACTGAAATAAATACCTTCAGCCAATCCAAACTCAGGAACCCATCGCGTGGCTAAACAGGCAGCTGCAATGGCTTCAATTGTAAAAGCAAAAAGGAATAAACTAATAACTAACCGAATGACCCCACCAACAGATGTTTGATTTAATGATTGTTGAATAAGAATTCTTTCACGAAATCCGATTTTTTTACCTAGCATAACAAATATTAGAATTGCGAATGACATAATTCCTAAACCACCAATTTGAATCCAAATCATGATGACAATTTGACCAAACATTGTATAAGCCGTACCGGTATCGACAACGGTTAAGCCCGTTACAGTCGTTGCTGATGTAATTGTAAAGAATGCATCTAGCCAACTTATTTGCTCAGTTGTTGCAATAGGTGACTTTAACAAAATAGTACCTATTGCTAAAAATAAAATAAACAATCCTATTAAAAACTGAGGTGGACTAGTTTTGATTGCTTTTACCTTCATATGAAACTCCCTTCATACAAACCATCGTTCATCCTAATCAAATATATTTGCTTTATTTTTCTTACTTACGTTTTTCTCCAAAAACATTATAACCCTTTAAGTAAAGAATAACTTTGAAAATTTAAAGACTATTTTATTTTTCAATATCAATAAAAAAAGCTGCTCACAGTCGGTAATTCTGACCTATGAAGCAGCCCTTATATTTAATGAGACTCTGCCACATACTATTAGAATTTGTCCAAATATTGCATAGTCAAAATGAATAATCCGAGAATCCAGACGTAAACAGCAAAGATTTTCAATGAATGGTTCTTCAAAAAGCGAATCATCCATTTTACTGCTATATAGCCAAAAACCGCTGATGAAAGTATTCCAATCAACAATGCACTTGTAGAAATATGCTCTCCCTTACCTTCTAATACATCGAAAGTTTGCAAGATAATCGCACCAACGATAGCAGGGGTAGATAATAAAAAGGAAAAATAAGCAGCTGTCTCACGATCTAACTTACGAATAAGTGCAGCAGCGATTGTAAATCCAGACCTTGAAATAGCAGGAAAAATAGCTGCTGCTTGGAATGCACCTATAAATAAAGCATCACCATATGTTATGTCATTCATTTTCTTTCTACCTTGCTTCATGTTTTCTGCATACCAAAGAAAACACCCTGTCAATAGAAATTCCCAGCCAATCGTTACTCCTGTTTTTGAAATTGCATCGAAATAATCCTTAAAGGCGAATCCAACGAGAACTGCGGGGACGGTTCCAATTACTAATAACCAAGTAAGCTTACCAAAAGGATTCTTTAATATCGAAATAAACTCGTGTTTATAAAATACAAAGACGGCAACTAGTGTGCCAATATGGAGCATTGTATCTAGTGTAAGACCCGCTTCTTGCAAGTTAAACATATGCCGTCCTAAATATAAATGTCCGGTACTGCTAATCGGTAAAAATTCCGTTAAACCTTGAATAATCCCTAATATAAAAGCTTCTACTTTACTTAACATAGTTTCCATCCTTAATCATATTTAATCTCATCTTCCATATTGCTCATTCAAACGATGAAACAAATAGAGAACGAAACACATGCTAGGACACGAGAAATTCAATGGTTTAATGAATAATAGAAATTACGAGGAATTTTAGAAGAATTTAATATTTTATAGACGTCCGAGGCATGCCTAAAGAATTCATTTGTTTTAACTCTATATAATAGAAAGCCAAAACCTATCGATGATTTTGGCTTTCTTTCTAACTACAAATTTTTTTAGTAAAAAATTATATTTTTAAAGAGATATATTTTATTTCTAAATACTCTTCAATGCCATATTTTCCGCCTTCTCTACCGATTCCGCTTTCTTTCATTCCTCCAAATGGAGCTTGAGCTACGGATGGTAATCCATCATTTAATCCAATAATTCCATAATCAAGCGCTTCAGCAATTTCAACTGCTGCTGAGATGCTTTGCGTAAAGACATACGAAGCTAACCCATATGGCGTATTATTAGCGCGAGCAATCACTTCTTCGTTCGTTTTAAATGTCGAAATTGGAGCGAGCGGTCCAAATGTTTCTTCAGACATGCACAACATATCATCTTGAACTTTCCCAATCACGATTGGAGAAACAAATAAACCCGATTGATTCATATGAGGCGTTAACAGTTCAGCCCCTTTTTCAAGCGCATCTTCCACATGCTCATGTACTTTGTTAACTGCATTTTCGTCAATTAAAGGTCCGACCGTTACACCTTCTTCAAGCCCATTGCCTACCTTCAGTTTTCTAACAGCTGCTACCATTTTCTTAGAAAATTCTTCATAGATGCTTTCATGAACAAAAACACGATTTGTACAAATACATGTTTGTCCAGCATTACGATATTTCGATTGAACGACAGCAGCTACCGCATCATCAATTATGGCATCTTCCATCACGATAAATGGTGCATGTCCACCAAGCTCTAATGAAACCTTCTTCATCGTCTCAGCACTGTCTTTCATCAGCTGCTTGCCCACTTCTGTAGAGCCAGTAAATGATACTTTTCTTACACGGCTATCCTTCATCCATACCTCTGATATTGCTTGTGCACTACCTGTTACTACATTGATTGCCCCTTTATCAATTCCAGCTTCATACGCAAGTTCCACAAGCTTAATAGCTGTTAGTGGCGTTAACTTCGCAGGCTTAATTACTGCCGTACATCCCGCTGCAAGTGCCGGTGCGACTTTTCTCGTAATCATTGCAGCCGGGAAATTCCAAGGTGTAATAGCCGCAACCACACCTACTGGTTGTTTTAAAACAAGGATTCGTTTAGATGGATCACTCGCTGGAATTGTATCACCATAAATACGTTTCCCTTCTTCTGCATACCATTCAACAAAACTATTCGCATAAGTAATTTCACCTAAAGCTTCTTTGTAAGGCTTACCTTGCTCAATTGTCATCGTTCTAGCTAATTCTTCTTTATTTGCATCTATTAATTCAAACCATTTTCGTAACAATGTTGCTCGCTCAGACGCTGTTTTTTTCGACCATGTCAAGAAAGCTTCATGCGCAGCATCGACCCCTGCCTTCGCTTCTTTTTCTCCCCCATTTGGTACTGTAGCGATTTGTTCACCCGTAGCTGGATTGGTTACAGCAATACTTTGCTCGCTAAACACTTCTTGTCCATTAATTAACATGCCTACTGCTTTCATTAGCTCATCCCCCAAAATATTTTTCCAACGAAATATGTTTGTTTGCATAAGTCTTATATTTCCATTATACCAACTGAGTATAGGCAATGCTTCTATGTGCAATTTTGAAGCAATCCATATCATTTCTCTTTAATAT
>NZ_JBALMO010000138.1:0-12125 GCF_036963345.1 Bacillus sp. JJ722 | reverse complement strand
GCTGGAGCTAGACACCGAGTAAAATGATATACTTTCTTATCTTATTTAAAAAAACCTTGTCTCTAAAGGCAAGGTTTCTTCACATACATATGAAGGAAGGTTGAAGTGCAATGAGAATAGATAAAATGTTAGCCAACATTGGATTTGGTACACGAAAAGAAGTAAAGAAGTTGTTAAAATCTGGAGCCGTAAAGGTGGACGGAGTAATGGTGAAGGATGCTAAACAGCATGTTGATCCTGAACAACAAGTTATTATGGTTCACGGTGAAGAAGTGGAGTACCGAGAGTTTATCTATTTAATGATGAATAAACCACAAGGCCTTCTTTCAGCAACAGAAGATGATCGTCAAGAAACAGTACTTGATATACTTGAAGAGGAAGATCATGTCTTTGCACCATTTCCTGTAGGGCGACTTGATAAAGATACCGAGGGATTATTATTGTTAACAAATGATGGGCAGTTAGCACATCGTCTATTATCTCCGAAGAAACATGTACCAAAAACGTATTTCTCAGTAATTAAGGGAGAAGTAACGGAAGATGATGTTATTGCTTTTCGCAATGGTGTAACACTTGATGATGGATACGAAACGAAGCCTGGAGAACTAGAAATTTTAAAATCAGGGCCAACATCTGATATAAAGCTAACAATTACAGAAGGAAAATTTCATCAAGTGAAAAGAATGTTTGAAGCGGTAGATAAGAAAGTTACTTACTTAAAACGTCTAACAATGGCTAACTTGCATCTTGATGAAACGTTAGAATTGGGTGAATATCGAGAGCTTACAGATGAAGAATTAGAAGCTTTAATGAACTATCAAAATGAATAACAGATAAGATTATGTTCGTTTTGCGCTATACATAGTAAGCTAGACAAACAGAAAAAGGCCAAGCAGTGGAATGCTTGGTCTTTTTTTATATCCATATTCATTGAGGTCGTTCTATTTGTTTAGTTCCTAAGAGGACAATCTAATTTTTTTATTTGTGGCTTTCCACTGCCCTCGGCTTGGACTTGTTACTAAGTCATTATAGGCAAGGACATTTAAATCGCGTTGAATAGTACGAGGAGTGCTGCCAAATTCTTCGACAAGATCTTGAGTAGTTACTGTCCCGTTCTGTTTAATAAACATATAAACTGATTTAATTCGGGTTAGCATCCTATTCGTAGAAGGTTTCAAAAAACCACTCCTTATATCTTATTAGTCTACAGGAATGAAGTCTCACTTTCTTAAATCAATAGCATACTGTCGGACATTCCCGTTTAGTGCCAATTGCAAGTGACAAAACTACAACAACTACAAACTGCTAAGAATAAAGCATTGTGTTTTTGAAATTACACATCTCCTTTTCCCTATGCGGATTATTTTAAAGAGTATTCACCATAAGGTGTTTCTCTTTTTTACACTTTTATTTTAACGTTATAAAGATCAAAAATCCATCTAATTGAGATATTTTATCATAAAACCCTTTCTTACTTATTATTTTATGGTTATTAATAAACGAAATATACCTTGTATTTACAATATTTAATACTTATTTTAATAACACTTTATCTCAGACATTGCGGTGGATTAAGGATAGAAAACTATGGGTGTTTTTTAAAGTGAAAGAGCAGTTGGAACGTATTTAGAAAGAGGATTTTTATGTTATCGTTTATTTATCATTTGATATTTTAGTATATTTTATAGTCAATATTTTGGTTCTATGTTTTGGATATCGATGGTATATATTTTTTGTGCTTGTTTTCAAAAAATGTAACATTTACTCCTTGTTATCGTAATATCAAGAGAGGAGATGAAGTTTAATGAGTTTATTATCAGTAAATATAAAGGAAGCAGGATACGTGAAAGATGAAGCGATGATACGTAACATTCATTTTTCTGTCGAGAAAAGTGAATTGATTGGTTTGATAGGTGCTAATGGGGCTGGAAAGAGTACTACAATTAAAGGTATACAACAGCTACTTCCTTTCTGTGAAGGAGAAATTAAGAAAGAAACAGATGTTCTCATGTCTTATATTCCTGAACGACCTGTGTTTTATGACGAATTAACACTTCAAGAACACATCGATTTTTTAGCAGCAGTTGAAGAGATTCCTGATAATATCGTTTGGGAGCGTATTACACCTTTACTGGAACAATTCAAGATGTTAAAGCATGTTCATGAGCTTCCTGCTACGTATTCCAAAGGTATGCAGCAAAAAGCAATGATTATATTAGCTTTAATGACGGAACCAGCCGTGCTTATCATCGATGAGCCATTTATTGGGTTAGATCCAATTGCGACTAAGTTATTACTAGAATTAATTGAACATGAGAAAGAACGTGGCGTTGGGATTTTAATGTGTACGCATGTGCTAGATACTGCTGAAAAAATTTGTGATCGTTTTCTTCTAATCGATCAAGGGAATTTAGCAGCCTCTGGTACATTGGAAGATTTTCAACAAAAATGTCATCTTCCTCAAGCCTCATTATTTGAATGTTTTCACGCTATAACATCAGGTGAACACGATGAGTAGTTTTCGTATTTTTTGTGATCGAGTGAAAAGAGATTATTTATATCAATATGGCATTATAAAATCTGTAGCTGATTGGACAGTTATGTTGTATATTATCGTTCCTTTTACGATAGCGGGAGTGATTATATATCGTTCCTGGTGGAGTGAGTTGCCTAATTGGAGTACTTTTTTATCGTTAAGGCTAGCGGCTATTATTGCTTACATACTGTGTTGGACGGGTAGCTTTCGAACATTTGTGCAAGAGGTTGATGGTATGTATTTAATTCAACATACAAGGAAGTTTATTGCCATGAAGAAATGGTCACTATCTTTTTCTGCCCTAAAATCTTTTTTAAAAATCGGAATATTTGTAATCGTTTTACTTCCGTTTTTTGTTTTTGAATTTTCCCTTTCTACAGGTGAAATTATTAGCTTTTTTAGTTTTTTTATTGCTTTACATATGTTATTACTTTCCGTTAAAACAGTGATGTTTTCGGTAAAAGATCGTTGGATTGGCAAGGTGTATTCCGTCCTTCTCTTCCTTCTTTTACTTATTATGATATTTTTTGAAGCCAATAGAATATACGAGCTTGTTTATTCAATCAGTTTCTCAGTTGTTTTCCTTATAATTACAATGGTTTTACATCGCCCAAGAGTGCTATCGACCAAATATTTTCAAGAAGAATTCGTTAGTGAAAATGAGGCAAAATTACGTTATATGAATAAAGTTTTTACAGCTTCCCCTTCTATTGAAAAACCTAAAATTATTAAACGTAAGCGACCGATTTTGTTTACAAACTCAGCTAGGATTTTTTCAAAGCGTACACCAGAGAATGGCTTTTTTGAAGTTTTTATTAAAGTTATTTCACGTAATTTTTCTTATTTAGTCGGTTACTTTCAACTCATTAGTGGTACGCTAGTGGCAATTGTTTTAGTACCTCCGCTCATATTTAAAGCGATCATTGCGTTTGGATTCGTGTTCTTTATTTTGTTTTGGATGAATAATTTATGGGATCATATCATTCTTTCTCATCCTATAAGTAAACAATATGAAAATCGACAATCTTTTTATCGAGCAAGGAGACGAGCTTGTCTTTATTTAGCATCCCCAGCTATCTTGATTATAGTAACGGTACTAACAGTTAGTTATTATTTACAAAGCTAATTTTGAAAAAGGAAGAAGGAGGAGTTCGTATTATATTTCATATCGTCTTTCGAAAGATCATCTCGTTAAATAATTGGCTACTTGCTATATCAAGTATTTCATTATTGTTAATTAGCACAGTTGTTATGAAAACGTTAGAACCAGAAACTTTTGCTACATATTTTGATGCATTTTGGTGGACGATGACAACTGTTACGACTGTTGGTTATGGTGATTTATATCCAGTTACTGTATTAGGTAAAATCTACGCTATATTCTTGTTTGTATTTGGTATTGGACTAATAGGTATTGTGATTAGTAAGCTAATCGATAGTTTATCGATTTTTCGCAAGTTAAGGGAGGAAGGAAAATTGAATTTTAATGGTAAGGATCACATTGTCATATTCGGGTGGTCAAGGAAAGTTAAACATGCGATTGAAGAAATATTAGAGCATGATAAAAATATAGTTATTGTATTAATTGCTCCTTTAGATAAATCGCCATATGATCATCATCGTGTACACTATATACAAGGTGATCCTTCTAATCCTGAAATTCTTCAAAAAGGAAAAGTCGCGCATTCAAAAAGTGTTATTATATTTGCAGAGGATGCAATTACAGATTCGAAGCTTGCTGATGCCTATTCTTTAATGTCTGCTACAGCTATTGAGAAGTATGCAGGGAATTTACATATCACAGTTGAAGTACTAGAAGAGCGAAATATCGAATTATTCCGCCATGTATCCGTTGACGAATTTATAGTATCAGATGAAACCATTTCCTATTTAGCCGTTCATGCAGCATTATCTGGTGGAACGACTCAATTATTTAATCAATTACTTAGCAAAAGTGAAGGTGATGATTTATTTAAGATTAGACCGAATGTAAAGTGGGCAACGTACCGTGAAGCATATATTAGTTTAGCAGAGCAAGGTATTATGTTAATTGGTACTGAAAAACAACTAAATATAACGAATCAATTATCCAAGCCTATTTCTGACCAAGATACGTTGTTTATAATTTGTAGTAAGGAAGCTTATATTAAATTACAACAAACAAATGAATAAAAGCTACATGATGAAAAGAAGGAGTGTTTTCAAATGAATCAAATTAATTGGACTGAAGAAGTTTTAAAAAGAAAAGAAGCGTTAATTAAAGATACACAAACATTCTTACAAATAAAGAGTGTCTTAGATGAAGAGAATGGAACGGCGAATGCACCGCTTGGAAAAGGCATTCAAGAAGCGTTGCAATTCATGTTAAGTAAAGGTAAAGAGGAAGGCTTTATTACAAAAGATGTAGAACATCTAGCAGGTCATATTGAAATGGGTCAAGGTGAAAATATTCTTGGCATACTTTGTCACGTAGATGTTGTACCAGAAGGTGATGGTTGGACAACAGATCCATATAGTGCGGATATTCGTGATGGAAAGATATATGCTCGTGGTGCTCTTGATGATAAAGGACCAACAATGGCTGCTTTTTATGCAATGAAAATCGTACATGAATTAAAGTTACCTTTATCGAAAAGAGTAAGAATGATTTTAGGTACAGATGAAGAATCTGATTGGCGTTGTGTGGACACGTACTTCAAACATGAAGAAATGCCACAATTAGGATTTGCCCCAGATGCAGATTTTCCAATCATTTTTGCTGAAAAAGGTATTTGGGATTTTTATATGAAACAATCAACAACAAATGGTGAGCAGTCAGGTGCAGTAACTGTCAAGCAATTCGAATCTGGCAGACGTTTTAATATGGTTCCGGATTTAGCAACGGTTGTGCTAGAAGTTACTGCTGAATCAAATAAGCTAGAAGAAGCGTTTAAAACTTTTATTGAAGAGCACAACTTGAAAGGTACGTATCAAGCTAATGGAACTAGTGTATCTATTAGTATTGAAGGTGTGTCAGCACATGGCATGGAACCTAAAAATGGTGTAAATGCGGGTCTTTATTTAGCTGCTTTCTTAAAAAACATGGATTTATCACAGCAGGCTACAGCTTTCTTCACATTTGTTACCGACTATTTATGGAATGATTCAAGAGGAGAATCTTTCAATATCGCATTTAAAGACGAAGCAACTGGTGATGTGACACTAAACATTGGTTTAGTAAATTACAATGAACAAGATGGTGGAACAATCGGGGTCAATTTACGTTACCCAGTTTCGTATAACTATGAAGATGCAACAAAACAATTAGAAACAGTATTACAGCAACAAGGTTTTACAATTAGTACTGTTTCTCATTCAGGGCCTCATCATGTGGATGCTAATAGCTTCTTAGTACAAACATTATCAGAGGTGTATGAAGGACAAACGGGTGAGAAAGCTGAGCTACTCGCAATTGGTGGAGGTACTTATGCTCGTTCACTTGAAGCCGGTGTAGCATTCGGACCATTATTTCCAGGTCGAGAAGATATAGCGCACCAAAAAGACGAATATATGTTTATTGAGGATTTGTTAAAGGCGACTGCTTTGTATGCTGAAGCAATTTATCGATTAGCTAAATAATGTACTAGGAATCATTCATATAATACGATTTGATAACAAATGAAGTTATGAGAACCGACAAACACGTAAAGGAGTTGGGATTCGTAATGAAAGTAATCTGGCAAGGAAGAATCGTTGATCGTATGGAAGTGCAAATAGATCTAGAAGATAGAGGTTATCAGTTTGGTGACGGTATTTACGAGGTAATACGTGTTTACAATGGTTGTTTGTTTACTGGTCAAGAACATCTTTATCGGTTCTTTGAAAGTGCTTCAAAAGTAAAAATGGAAGTACCGTATTCATCAAAACAAATCTATCATATGCTGACTAGTTTAGTGGAAGAAAATCAATTGCAGGAGGGTATGATTTATATGCAATTGACAAGAGGTGTTGCGGCGCGTAATCATCTTTTTCCATCTGCAAATGTTTCGGCTGTGTTAAGTGCATATACGAAAGAATTATCACGACCACTTGAACTTATGGAAAATGGCGTGAAAGCAATAACTGTTGAGGATATACGATGGTTGCATTGTGATATTAAAAGCTTGAATTTACTTGGAAATGTATTGGCTAGGCAGAGTGCACATGAAGCAGGTTGCTTTGAGGCAATACAGCATCGAAATGGGACAGTAACAGAGGGGAGTGCCTCTAACATTACGATTGTTGTTAATGAAAAAGTAATTACACATCCAGCTAATCGATTCATATTAAATGGTATCGTCCGACAAGTTATGCTTCATGCTTGCATGAGTCATAATATAAAGTGTGAAGAAAGAGCGTTTACTGTGAAAGAGTTATTAAATGCTGATGAAGTGTTCATGACGAATACGACATCGGAAATAACACCCATTGTTGAAGTGGATGGTATGATCATCGGTAATGGTATTCTTGGTCCGATTACAAAAAAACTTCAAACGTATTATAAAGAAGAAATCCAAAAGCAATGTGGAAGTAATTGTTTGTAATAAGAAAAAACAGCTGATACAGTTTACGAAATGTATCAGCTGTTTTGTTAATATTTGGAATTATGAATTTGTAAGATGGTTGCGTATAAAAGTGGTAGGTCTGCCTATTCTTATATTAGGGTTATGCGAGACTTGAGTGAATCTTTACATTTTATTATCATTTTTGTAAGAGGATTAAGTGAGTAGTTCGGTTGTAAATGGCATTATTTCGATAAAGAGTGATTCAAGAGGGTGAAAACTTTGAGAGAAAAAAATTATTTCATTGCTATATCGTTACCAGTAGAAGTGAAACAATATTTAAATGACAAGGCAAACGTTTTACGTAATACATATGATTTCAAAAAATGGGTACATAAAGAAGATTTTCATATAACTTTAGCTTTTTTAGGTGCATCTGAGAAACAAAAATGGCAAAATTGTATGGAGAAGGTTTCAGAACAAATAAAAAATGAGTCTGCATTTCCTCTTCGCCTGACGCATTTTGGTGTCTTTGGGAAGCAGCAAAAACCTCGTATATTTTGGTGTGGGCCTCAATATGAAGAACGGTTATTTACGCTCCAAGAAAAGGTTAGTGAGACATGTAAGCAAAGTGGTTATATGCTTGATACTAAGCCATTTAATCCTCATATTACAATTGCACGAAAATATAATAGTGAAGTCGATTTCAAGGAAGAAGATTTACTAACTTGTAATGCCATTTTAGAAGAAGGCATTCGTTTTCAATTGACTCGAGTGTCACTTTTTGAGACACATATGGATAAAGTACCAAAGTATCAGGAAATACAGACGATATATATATAAGAGTTATGTTAACTGTATGTAAGTATTTTAGGGGGAATAGGTTGTGAGAATATGGGGCAACTAATTAAAATCCAAGATTATATCTCGAGATATGAACAAGGAATATATAGATATCCAACTCAGTACGTGAGATTGAAGAAGCAACAATGGGAGAGAGTGAATTCTGCCTTTCAAAATGGGGAATTGTACGAGTTCTTTCCTCAAGATGAACCGGATAACTGGCTTGAAGAGGACCCAGGATTTTTCGAGAAATTTAAGAGTATGTTTAAACGACAACCGAAGGAAGTAGAGGAAAAGGTAGAGGAGCCAGAAAGTAAGGATGCTGTAGGAAGCGAGATAGAAGAGCGCCTATATCAAGATAAAGATCTTCAATTAACGTTAACATTTATGCCGAAAAATATAGATGAATTGAAAATAGCTTTTCTAAATCATATGTTTAAATTTCAAATGAAATGGGCTACGTCAACTGTAAGGGAGAAGTCTTTAGTTGATCAAGATTACTATGTAGATGAGAAATTGAAATTCTTGCTGCAAAGATTTCCGGATACATTTCTTGTATTATATCAACCCGTCTTTCGACTAAACAAAGCACCTGTTGAATTAGAAACGATTGTATTAACGCCTAATGCTACATGGTGTATTAGTTTTCTAGAGGATGAAGAGGATTCAGTATTTGATGGGTCAAACGGAAAGTTTTGGGTGCGGAGACATCATCAACGTGAAGAGAAAAGAGTGCTTAATCCGAGCATATCATTACATAGAACAGAAGTGATTGTGAAGAAGTTATATTCTTTAAATCAGGTGGACTTACCGATTAAGAAAGCGATTATTTCTCGAAATGGTTATATCGATTATCCAGCAGCTTCGTATGATTTAGTATTACTGGATAAGAAAAACTTCACACCTTGGTTTGAATCCATGAGAAAATTGAGTTCGCCATTAAAACACCATCAACTAAAGGGAGCAGATGTGTTGCTTGAAAACACACAAACAACATCTGTTCATCGATTAGAATGGAATGATTATAATGACTTCAAAACTAATATCGAATAAAAGTAAGAATGAAGGAGTACCTCACATATATTTTATAAAAAATGGTTCACCGCATTCATCAAAAAGTAATAAAGTTTGGGAGAAGACTGAAAGGCTAATTAACCAGCAAGCGTTATCTTATACTGTCTATGAAACAGAATATCCTGGGCATGCCACCATGCTGACTAATCAAATTCTTCAAGCAACGCATACAAATACAATCATTGTAGCTATCGGGGGGGATGGCACGATTCATGAAGTGATGAATGGTGCTGTTAAATACCCCCATGCAATAGTTGTCTGTATGCCTGCTGGATCGGGGAATGATTATATAAGGGGAATTCAACGTACATCAAGTCTTCAAGAAGTGTTATCTATCATTTTGCAGCAAAAAGCTCCATCCGTTATCGATATGGGACAATTGTTGTATGAAGGTAAGAAAAGACATTTTATTAATAGTCTTGGTATAGGTTTTGATGCTTCGATCGCTAAAGCAGCAAATGAATCTAATTGGAAGAATCGATTTCAAATGTTTGGCTTGGGGAAATTTGTGTACTTATATTTTTTTATCAAGATGTTGTTTACTTTCAAGACATTTCATTTGAAAACACGAGTGGATGGTCATATTCGGACTTATAAGAATGTATGGTTTTTAGTGGTAGCAAATCAGCCTTATTTTGGTGGAGGTATTAAAGTATCACCAAATTCATCAGCAACAGATGGGAAAATGCACGTTATTATCGTAAATAATATTTCATCATTATTGTTATTACTCGTATTCGCAACAGTTACGTGGGGAGGGCATTTGAAACTAAGATGGGTTGAGTCCTTTACCTGTAATGAAATTCAAATATGGGCTGATGGAGAAGTTCCGATTCAAGCAGATGGCGAGCATGTTGGATACTCTACGATTTCAGCCAAAATTGTTCCCAAGGCAGTTCGCGTCATCATATAGACATATGAATATTTTGTAAGTAGCCGTTCACTAACATGTATTTATGCACATATACTTGACGTATTAGTAAATTTTCACTAAAATTTAATTGAGATGGCTATTGTTAAGTAATATAGACTCAATAGCTGTCTTTTTTAGTTTGAAAAACAGCATAAACATGTTATGCTTTTTATCTATATATGAAACGTTAGAAATGTACATGAACATCTTATGAAGAACTATTTTCGGTTTTTCATGAAGTCTAGCTATATTAGTTAGCTCTTTACCACTATAAATGTTGAAATAGAGCTCTCTTAAAATGGCTATGCTAATCTAGCTATTGAATGAAATTGAAGGTGACCACATTGGAACATATACTGGGTCAAGATTGGGAGATTATTCCTGCTGGCGGTGCAACTGGAGAAGCCTTCATTGCAACAAATGAGGAACAAAAGCTCTTCTTAAAAAGGAATTCGTCTCCATTTCTAGCTGTTTTATCAGCTGAGGGCATCGTTCCAAAACTCGTTTGGACAAAACGTCTTGAAAGCGGAGATGTTATTACAGCTCAACGGTGGTTAAATGGTAGAGAATTAGACCAGAATGACATGAAACAAGAAACAGTAGCGAGGCTTTTGCGAAAAATCCATCAATCCGCTCCATTATTAACAATGTTAAAAAGATTGGGGAAAACGCCTTTAAAGCCAGATCAACTACTTGAAAGTATACAAATATCATTAGATGAAGAACTCTCTTCGGATCAAAAAATAAAAAAGGCAATACAAGTATTAACTGAAATGTTGCCTGATATTAAATGTGATGAAGAAGTTGTATGCCATTGCGATGTCAATCATAATAATTGGCTGCTATCAGAGGATGAGCAGTTATTTCTTATTGATTGGGATGGAGCCATGATTGCCGATCCTGCTATTGACCTTGGCATGCTCCTTCATTCTTATATTCCAAAGAATGAATGGAGTTCATGGCTCGCTAAGTATGGTATTACGCTAACTGATTTCTTAAAGAAAAGAATGCTTTGGTATGTGATTGCTCAAAGTATTGCTGCCATTCAATGGCATAAATCTAAACATCGATATGAAGAAATGCACTATTGGTTTAACTATTTAGATAAGATGCTTAAGCAATATTAAGTTAACGTATCTATGTTACTAACCCATTCTGATAATTGTTGTTGATGAGATGAAATATGAGTATTTAAATCGCCGGAAGATTGTCCGCCGTGACTATACTTCTGAATCTCATTTAGAATGGGAATCAATTGTTCGTTTACTTCACCGTTTGTTAAAAGAGATGTAACAAGTCGCTCTACTTGTTGACATTCGGTTATTGAGCCACAGCAATCGCTTTGGTGATTGTTGAGTATATCTTTTAATAATGTTACTTGATCTCGTTGTGAAAGAGGCATTTATATTCAACCTTTCTTAATAAAGTAAATCTTTGATCGGTGGGGGATTCATCGTCCCCACTGATCATTAGTTGGACCAATTGGGTTCTTACAGGTGCTTAATCTCTTGCTTATAACAACCTTGTATCGACTTCGAATTGAAGCGAGAGTTCTTAGCACAAGTTTGAACTTTATAAAGCTAAAGCTCCTTTTAAGGAGCTTTTCTTTTGTAGGATGTCATTGGACAAGGATTAATATGCAATGCGCTTTACAAAAAAAGTAACTTGTTAATTATCACTAGTAATGTTATGTTTTCTACGTAAATTAAATAAGGAGTGGCATCATGCGTCTTAAATTTAAACCATGGGCGAAAGAAAAATTACAAAATCATCCCCAATATGTTGTGCAAAATCCCGAATATTATAAAGGTCGTTGGAATGAATTATTTGGAAATGACAATCCTGTTCATATAGAAGTTGGTACAGGTAAAGGACGTTTCATAACTGGAATGGCACAAGCTAATCCAAACATTAACTATATAGCAATCGAAGCTTATGAAAGTGTAATTGTGCATGCGTTAGATCGATTGATTGAAGCAGATCTTCCAAATTTAAAGCTACTACCTGTAAATGCGGTTGATTTAAGAGATTTTTTCAAGAAAGCAGATGTAAGCAGAGTATATTTGAACTTCTCTGATCCATGGCCTAAGAATCGTCATGAGAAAAGAAGGTTAACTTATTCTTCTTTCTTAAATATATATGAAGATATTTTACCTGAAGGTGGAGAAATTCACTTTAAGACAGATAATCGAGGACTATTCCAATATTCATTAGTTAGTATGTCTCAATACGGAATGAT
>NZ_JBALMO010000137.1:0-8231 GCF_036963345.1 Bacillus sp. JJ722 | reverse complement strand
AAATTAGATACAAATATTTAGAAAATCAGAAACAAGATGTACATATTCCGAAAAGTTTATCTGTTATTATTTCGAC
Source organism: Bacillus sp. JJ722 (assembly GCF_036963345.1). Classification (NCBI taxonomy): domain Bacteria; kingdom Bacillati; phylum Bacillota; class Bacilli; order Caryophanales; family Bacillaceae; genus Bacillus; species Bacillus sp. JJ722. Next base: position 8,155 of record NZ_JBALMO010000137.1, on the reverse strand, counting down.
ATAGTAATAAATTTAAATTATTATTGACGAAGAAGGAGAAGAATATGCTTAATTTCATGAAAAAACCAACACAAAAAGTACTGTTTATACTAATTGGTAGTCTTATAATTAGTTCCGGATGTAGTACTAATCAATTGGAGGATTCCAAAGCTCCCCCCTCCGATTCTCAACAAGCTAGTAAAAAGCCTCAAGCTGAACCTAAAGATTCGAATGCTGGTGAACCTAAAGATTCGAATGCTGGTGAACCTAAAGATTCGAACGCTGCTGAACCTAAAGATTCGAACGCTATTGAAGTAGTTGCTAAACCAAATGATATTACCGTTCTTGTAAATAAAAAATATCGACTTCCCGAACAGTATGTTCCAAATGATTTAGTATACCCAGATGTTCCCTTTCTCTTTAATGAAAAAATCGACAAACGTAAAATGCGAAAAGAGCCTGCTGAGGCTTTAAAGAAAATGTTTGATGCTGCTATGCTCGATGGAATCCATCTAGCCGGCGCCTCTGGGTACCGTTCAGAAGCCAGACAAAAAACATTATTTGACAACTATGTTAACAAGGATGGGTTAGAAGAAGCTGATAAATACAGTGCTCGCCCAGGACATAGTGAACATCAAACAGGACTTTCTATAGACGTTTCAGGTATAACAGGAGCATTTGCAATTGAAGATGGCTTTGCCAATACGGCGGAAGCTAAATGGTTAGAAGAACATGCATCCGAATACGGATTTATCATTCGATTTCCAAAAGGAAAAGAAAGCATTACAGGCTATAAGTATGAGCCGTGGCATATTCGTTATGTTGGAATAGAACTAGCTACTGAAATAACTCAAAAAGACATAACACTAGAAGAATATTATGATAGTACTCCAGTTAATAAGTAAAATGAATAATGTATTTACTAAAATAGGAATGGGGCTGTCTAATAAGTCCCGAAAATAAGACAGGTGAAGAAAAACAAATTGTTTTTCTTCACCTGTTTTTACATTCTTTTCATTTTTCACTGAAGATAGCTGATGAATTCCAGCTATTTTCAGTAGATTATGTGCCATCGCCACAATCCCAAACTATATTTGGACTTTCGTTAAGCCCCGAAGCGAAAAGCGGCGGAACGAACGATTGCCCTTGATATGACCAAAAACACTTTCTACCTCGACTTTTCGTCGAGCATAAATGTGTGCATTTGATTCAGACCAAAGGCTCGTTTTCGCTTTTGCTTTTAGTTCTTCATAAACGGTGTTGTAGTGAATTTGTCGATTCCCTTTTGATTTCGTACATTTTGATTTTAGTGGGCAATCTGAACAATCTTCACATTCATAAATTTTGAAGTCCCTCGTAAACCCATATTTATCTGTTCGTCTAGAGTAACGTTTGAATTCAATCTTACGGTTATTCGGACATCTATATGTATCATTTTGCTCATTATAATCCCAGTTACTCGCGTGACGAATATCTTTTTGATAACTCCTTTTTTGTTCAGTTAAAAACGTATTATAAGGAATCAGTGCTTCAAAATGTTCATCGACTGAATACAGATAGTTATCCTCACTTCCATAGCCTGCATCGGCTATTACATTCTTTGGAAACGACAAGGATATTTGTTTCAATGTCTCCATATGTGGCTAAAACAACGAATATCAGTCGGGCGTTGATGGATCGTATAAAAAAGAATGAATTGTGGCATCTGGATCTGTTTTTGAATAGCTATTTCGATCACCAAATAATTCGTTTTGTTTCTTATATTTCATTAATCGTGGAGAGTAATCTTCTCTGACTGCCTTTAATAACTTTTTGATAGGGCTTAATGCACGACGCTTTTCTTTCCTATTATGGCTGTCCTTTTCTTTTCGAATGACAGCTGTATCTTTTGAAATCTTTTCTTCTAGGGGTACCGCCAACATTTCGGGAATTTTGTACGCTAAGCAAATTTCGACATAAATATAGCCAAATACCTGTACGCTAAGGAATTTGGCTTATGTTATAGATTAATTTTTATTTAATGGTCTTAGTTTGTTAGCTGGGAATCTATTTGAATCAAATTTATATTCTCCAAGAAAATTAATATGTTCCCATCCTAAAGGTGAAATGTGTGGAAGTAATTCTTCTTTTAGAACATTATTTTTCTTAAATTCCTTTGTCACTTCACTTAAATACAAAGTATTCCATACGCTTATTGCATTGATTAATATATTTAATGCACTCGCTCTTTGCAGCTGATCTTGTATTCCACGTTCTCTGAATTCACCACGTTTACCAAAAAATAAAGCTCTAGCCAATCCATTCATGGCTTCTCCTTTATTTAGTCCACGATGTATCCTTCTTCTTAATGTTTCATTCGTAATATAGTCAAGAATAAAGATTGTTTTTTCAATTCTTCCAATCTCTCGAAGAGCTGTAGCTATTTTATTTTGTCTTGCATATGAACCTAATTTTCCCATGATTAATGATCCAGAAACTCTTCCTTCTCGAATTGAATGTGCCAGCCTTAATACATCATCAAAATTCTCTTTAATAACGTTTGTGTTAATCTTTCCTCGAAGTATGCCTTTTATGTTTGAAAAGTCATTAGGAGAAGAAATGGTATATAATTTAGCGTCACTTATATCTCTTAGCCTTGGTGCAAAACGAAACCCTAACAAATAGCTTAATCCGAAAACTTGATCGGTATAACCGGCTGTATCAGTGTAATGCTCTTCAATTGAAAGGTCAGATTCATGATGTAACAATCCATCTATCACATGAACAGCATCTCTTGCGTTCGTATTAATAACTTTTGCATAAAAAGAAGAAAACTGATCACTTGTAAAACGATAAATGGTTGTACCTTTCCCAGTTCCATAATGCGGATTTGAATCTGCATGTAACGATGATACTCCAACAGGGACACGCATACCATCTGAAGAAGATGTTGTCCCATCTCCCCAATATGTAGCTAAAGATAGACGGTGCTGATAATTTACCAGTGTAGCTTGAGCGCGAGTCATAGCATCTTCATGTAATCTCCATTGCATAACATTGGCCATCTGGCGATATGAAATATCAGGAGTTGCTTCTGCCATTTTAGTTAATCCAATATTTGTCCCCATCGCCATTAACGTAGCCATCACAATAGATTTTTCCTCACCTTTAGGTGGCTGATTTGAAGAAGCGTGAACAAATGACTCTTCAAATCCAGTCCATTCAGCAACTTCCATTAATAAATCAGTGAGTTTAACTCTTGGAAGCAAATTATAAAGAGCTAAACTGAAATTTCTAGATTCTTCGGGAGTATCTGCTTGTAGTCTCTCAACATGTATCTTTTGTTTTTCAGTATTAATACTTTCAACTTTATCAATATTTTTGGAAATCCATTGAAGTTTAGTATTTAAAGTTTCACATCTTTCCTGTATATACTGTTCAAAACTTACATTAACAGCTATATTAGTCCCTTTAACCTTTGCTTTTCCCCAATCATTCTTTGATACTAAATATTCTTCAAAATCCTTATGTAATCTACTACCTTCAACCCAAACATCACCAGAACGGATATAGTTTTTTAGTTCTGTTAAGGCAGCCATTTCATAATATTGACGGTTAATGTTACCCTCATCATCAAAAACATGTTTTTGCCAACGTTTAGGAACAAAACTCAAAGGTGAGTCATCAGGGATTTTCCTTTTTCCAGAATCATTTAATTCGCGTATGGAATCTAATGCTTTCAATAAGGGCTCTGCTGATTTAGTAGATTTGAACTCTAAAGAATCCAACAGGATTGGAGTATATTTCCTTAAATAGTTATATCGAGTTTTTATTAAATCGAGGTAATCATAATCCATTGGTTTTGATAATAATTTAGCTTCTTCAATCGATTCTACAATTTTCTCCCAAGGCATTACTTGATCTAATGCCACATAAGGATCGATCCCTTCCTCTTTGGCTTTAATTAAAGCCGTTCCTATATCTGCGTAATGCACAACTTTTTCATTTACTGACTTTCCATTTTGCTTTTGCATCTCTTCTTGAGTTTTTCTACCTTTTGCTTGTAACACCATCATTTGTCTATCATGAATTTCAATGGCATGGTCAGTTAAGTCTTGGGAGAGAGTGATTAAGTGAGCGACTAATAATGCATATCTTTTATCTTCTTTAAATCTTCTAAAAGAATGGGGTTCATATCTTGCCCCAATTCGTGCTAATTGTAAAAGTCTATTCGGGTGTATTAATGCCGTATCGGCTTCAATATTCATTTCTTTAATGTACTTTAATCTTTTTATGACCTTTAAAAAAGAATCTGGTGACGACTGTCCGGGAATTTCCCGAAGCCAGGCTAATGGAGTTTTATTATTATTTACCGTTAAATCAATCAACTTTTCTAGTTCGCGCTTATTTCTTTCAGACAGATTACTTGTTAGTATGGCATATATTTTTTTCTCTGCACGTGTTCCAGCTAACCAAACCAACCTCTCGATTGTTGGTATTGCAGGAAGGATCATTTTTTCCTTTCTTAATAAATCGATTGCAGTGCGTACTAGATACATCGAATTTCCATTTTCCAATGCGAATTTTAAAAGAACATTAAAAATCGTACGATAATCACTGTTATTAAAGTTTCTATATCCATATACTTGACGTATTTCTTCTAAATGCTCACGTCTAGTTGTATCACGTTGAGCATATGAAGAGTAAACCTCAGGATCTACATTAATTTGATTAGCTACGTACTTAATAAGGTTATCAGGTAATTCTAACATATTAATTAAAGAACAACCGGGGTTTCTAAGAACGCATAATTGAAGTGCGAACCCTAAGCGATTATGATCTCTTCTATGACGATTTATAACATCAATATCATAGTCAGATAGACTGTAATAAGAAGTAAATTCATATTCTGATAAATTATTAAGGTTTAAAATTTCCTTTCGCTGTTCTGGTGTTAGCAGTTCTTTCACACTCAAGTTAAATCAATCCTTATAAATAATTTTGGTATGAGCCTTAATTTGCTTTGTCTAAGTATCGATAGAGTGAGGTTTTACTGATTCCTGTTGCTTCTGTAATTTGGTTGATTGTATAATCCTTACTCCTATACATTTTAATCGCCATTTCAACTTTGTCTTTTTTCTTTGAAGGTCTACCACCCTTCCTTCCTCTGGATCTTGCTGCTTGTAGCCCGGACTTTGTTCTTTCACTAATAATATCTCGTTCTAATTCTGCAATACTTGCCTTTGTACGAAAGAAGAACTTCCCCATCGCAGTTGACGTATCAATACTGTCAGTGATGGATACAAAATCTACTCCTAGATCACTAAATAATTCACTAAGTTCAATTAGATGCTTTGTAGAACGAGAAATACGATCAAGTTTATATACAACAATTTTGTCGCTACTACGTAAGACTTTAAGAAGCTCCTCTAGTTGGGGTCTATCTTTCCTAGTTCCAGTTAATTTTTCTTTGTAAATTTTTTCTACTCCATATTGTGTAAGTGCATCAACTTGCATATCTAAGTTTTGTTCCTCCGTACTTACACGTGCGTAACCAAAAATCATCATTCATCACCTGCAAAAGTTGTTTATGAATCTATTTTAGCACCAAAAACGAACGTTTATGGTGCTAATAATCACTTTATCAAAAAACAACCTGTTTGTATTAATTCATAGAACCAAAACTCATTCCCAAAATCAAAGTAACATTTGTAATATTTAAGACCGTTTATGGTTCTACTTTTATTGAGTAAAGCACAGGGTAGTTAAGAATTTTTTATTCCGTAGCCTTTTTGTGGAGTTATCCCTGATTACAGGAGGAAATTATTAGAAAAATCCCGTATAAAGGTGCCATTGATGAATACGATGGCACCTTTATTTTTAGTTAGTACTTGTTTTCAGTGACTTTTTTTGCAGCCTTATTAACTGAGATAAAGATAATTAAAGCAACAAATACTAATACCCCACTGCTAATTCCTACGTAGTTTATCGAACTCAAACTAATGACTCCACCGCCTAAAAATGCTCCTAAACCTATCCCCATGTAAAGCGCAGATGCACTAAAGGATAGTATCATTGATGACTGCTTAGGATTTAACGAAATAAGGTATGCATTCAACGCTGGATTCATTCCGAAACCTGGGATACCCCATAATACTGAAATAAGACCAACAAGAATAATTGCCAATGTAGATGGATTTAAAAAGGTTAGCATTGAGAACGCAGCTAATAAAATAGCGAAACCCAATAGTGATAATTTAAGTGTTTTTGGAGCGCCTATACGGTCTGTTAAATAACCACCAACTAGGTTGCCGAATAAAGCCCCAATACCAAGTAATAGCAGGTAAATGCTTATATTCTCAACATTCGTGACCTCCGTAATAATTGGAGCTATATAGGTATAAGTCATAAACCCGCCTGTAGTCCCGATAATGCTGACACTTAATGTTAATACTATAATTTTGTTGAAACTTTTTAGTCTCTCTTTTATACTCACAGAAGCTTCTCGTTCAATTTTTGGTAAGAATATTAAAACTCCAATTGCAGTTACTAAAGATACCGCCGCTACGAAGACAAAAGAATAACGCCAGGTTATGGAATTTCCAATCCATGTACCAATAGGAGCACCTAAAATTAGCCCAATGGTTATACCAGCTATGACAAAAGACAAAGCTTTCCCACGCATTGTATCAGGAACCAAACTTGTTGAAGCAGCCATAGCCAAAGGGGTAAACACAGCTGCGGCTAACGCAGCGATTACTCTTGTGACAAACAATAATTCAAATGAAGTGACAATTGCAGAAAGACCATTAGCAATGGTGAACACAACCATAGATAATACTAATAAAGTTTTAACGGGCATATTAAACGTTAATGTTCCTAAAACAGGGGCTCCAATTGCGTAGGCAATGGCAAAGGCTGTTACTAATTGACCGGCTGCTGCAATCGTGACATTCATATCGTTTGCAATGCTCGGTAGTAAACCAGCAATAACAAAATCGTCTGTTCCAATAATAAAAGTTCCTAACACCAATATTAAGAGTCGATAATTCATTGTTCATTACTCCTATTCTGGCGATCTTGAACCGTACGCCAGAATTCAATTAACTCTTTTAAATGTCTTTGGGCATTTTCCAATTGCTCAATCTGTTGCCTAGTTTTGAGCAATTGCTCTTCATATAACGTTATTGCTGCACCTGCACAATTCCAATCGCCATCCATGGGTTCGATGGAACCACAAGCTATAACAGGCTGTATTTCATCAGTTTTAAGCCCGATATCTAGAAAAAATTGAATGGCTTTTACACGTTCTATATCTTGCTCGTCATAAACCCGATAACCATTTTCTGTTCGTGATGGTTTAATTAAACTTTTTTTCTCATAATAGCGAATGGAACGGGTACTGACACCTGTGTGGTCTGATAACTCACTGATTTTCATCTTAACGCCTCCTTCCTTATCAATATAAAGTATGACACGATGTCAATGTAAAGAGGAAATGTTTTAGTTCAGATTTATTAAGCAAGCTCTATTCAACGGCCGTGATTGTAAAACAAAATTAAAAAAATCGATTCCTTATTGTATAGGAAATCGACTTTTTTAGGTTGGAAATATGCTTAGCGTACAAAATTTCCGAAATGTTGGCGGTACCCCTTCTAGTCTTTCTTCAAGGTAGACTAGTTGTTCTTCTGCGACTATTCCTTGATTCGATAATAATTCCTGTCCTTCTTCGTCTATAATGGCTTGAATTTCTTGATAAACTACATCAATTTTCTCGCGAAGTTTTTCCTCATACTTGGTCGTTGCTTTCTTCCATATAAATGTATACTTGTTTGCATTAGCTTCTATTTTAGTTCCATCAAGAAAATAGTTTTGCATCGTGATATGCTTTTGATCAATTATTTGATGAATCATATCTTCGAAGAGTTTCGGAAGGAGCTTCTCCATTTGAACAGTACGGAACCGATTGATTGTACGATAATCAGTTTTTTGTAAGGCCGCCAACCACATTGCTGGAATATTTTCTTCAATGAGTTTAGCAATTCCACGACAAGAATACACTTTTTGGGTGTATGCATAAAGAATGACCTTTGTCATCATTTTAGGGTGAAAGGAGCTCCGACCTCCACATTGATAGTGCACGAAGAATAGTTCTTCTTCAACGTTTTCAATCATTTGATCAATTACCCGAACCACA
>NZ_JBALMO010000136.1:0-13503 GCF_036963345.1 Bacillus sp. JJ722 | reverse complement strand
CTATTATATTGTTTGAATATTATTTAGGAGGTATAAAGTATGAAGATAAGGCGAAAGTATTCATTTTTTAATTCATTTTTACTAGTTTCTTTACTTTTGGGATTGGCTTTCTTATTGCCGAGTTCTAAAGTAGCAGCAGCGGAGATTGACTTACCTATTAACCAATCTGTTTCTGGTGTATTAAGCAAGGGAGACCCAAGTCAAACCTACAAAATTGTATTGCCAGAGGCAGGAAGACTATCATTCAATCTAATTTCGTATGTAGATAAATATACTAATTTTAATTTATATAATGAAAAGAATGAAAGTGTGTTCAGTGATTATTCAACTGGAAGTTCGAAAAGTCCTGCTAAATATTCGAAAGCAGAGGATTTGGAACCAGGTACATATTATCTTAAAATTTATGATAGTAGGAATGATGGTGATAGAGGGAGTTATACTGTTCAACTTTCATTTAATCCAGCAAAAAATATAGAAGTTGAACCTAATAATGGTACAGTTGAAGCTCAAACTTTAGCCTTTAATAAGGAGATTGTAGGCTTTCTATCTTGGAATGATTCGGTAGACTTCTATAAAATAACGATTCCAAAATCAGGAAGTTTAACGATTGATTTATCATCGTATGTTGATAGATATACTAATATAGTTCTAATGGATGAATCAAATGATTTGGCTATTGATACTTATATTGAGGGAAGTTCGAAAACTCCTGCTAAGTATAAGAAGTTTATTAATTTAGAACCAGGTGTATATTATTTAAAGATTTATGATAGTCGTAGCGATGGTGATACTGGAAAATATCAATTAAAAACGTTATTTACTCCAGTTCAAACTACAGAAATAGAGCCGAATAATGGAGTAGTAGAAGCACAGGCTGTATCTTTTAATAAGTCATATACAGGATTTTTAGCATGGAATGACTCGGTAGATTTTTATAAAATAAACGTACCTAAAAGTACAACTGTAAATATTAACCTTACATCATATGTAGATAGATATACAAACGTTCAATTGTTTGATAATAATAATGAAGACGTTTTATCTGAATATATAGAAGGTAGCTCAAAAACCCCAGCAAAAGAAGTATTTTCACTTAATTTAAATAAAGGTACATATTATTTAAAAGTATATGATAGTCGTAATGATGGAGATACTGGTAAATACACATTTACTATTACTGCACCAAGTCTAGCTCCAGCGATTAGTTTACAGCCGGTGAGTAATGCATCAACTCTTATTGTTGGTAAAACAAGTGCTAATACGAAAGTAACTGTTAATATTAACAATAAATTATATACACAAAACTCGAATGCAAAAGGTGATTTTTCAATCAAAATACCAAAGCAAAAAGCAGGTGTTACGATTAGAGTAAGTGCTGCTAATGCGTATGGTAGTAAACTAGTTAGTACCAAAGTAATTGATAAAACACCACCAGCAGCACCAAGTGTAAACAAAGTCACTTCAAAATCGACTGTGGTTACAGGTAAAGCTGAAGTTGGTGCAACGATTAGTGTTTATAATGGAAGTAAACTATTAGGTAAATCCACTGTGACAAGTAAAGGTACTTATAGTGTAAAAATAAAACAACAAAAGAAAGGTACTACTCTAAAAGTTAGTGCCACTGATAAAGCAAATAATAAAAGTAAACAAAAAGTCATTAAAGTACAGTAATGAAGAAGAAAACGCAGATGTGACAATATATCAATTGTCCATCTGCGTTTTTCTATTGTAGTCTACTTTCTACTTCCTGACATACTTCATCAGCTGATAATCCATGTGCATTAATAACGGAACCTTGCATTGACGTATCCTGCATACCCATTACATTTTGATCCACACCTGAAATCACACAACAATCACAGTTTTGTGAATCGCTTTCTTGTTTTAACTCAACTACATCGTGACCTTTGTCGCGCAAAGCTTGTTGTACAGATGACAAAGATTGTTCTACACCAATTTTAGCCATTTAATCCACCTCCTCTTAATGTAAAATGTCCATTTGGAAAATAATTATTCGTTATTATGGAAAAGTTAGTAAATTTTTCATGGTTAATATAGTAAAAATTCTAAAAATAATATAAAATGTAAATATTTATGATATTGTTAAGAGGAAGATATATGAATATAAGAAGGGGAGATTAATGTATGGGTTATCAAACAAAGACTTTCCGTAAATTTGTCGCAACTTCTGTAACAGCAACTTTAGTAGCTACTGCGGTAGCTCCATTGGCATCTGCTGCTGCTTTTACAGATGTGAAAGCAGAATATAGAGAAGCTGTTAACTATGTTCATTCAAAAGGAGTTCAAGGTTTTTCTGAAACTGAGTTTGGCGTGTATCAACCAATTAAACGTGTTGATGCCGCAGTAATGCTTGTAAAAGTATTAGGACTAAATATAAATAGTGCACCTGCATCTGGATTTAAAGATGTACCTAAACGTGCCGTCAAATATATTAATGCTCTAAAAGCTGCTGGTATAACAAATGGAACAGGGCCGACAACTTTCAATGCTAATGGTTTAATTACTCGTGGTGAATTGGCAGTATGGATTCAACGTGCTTACGGTTTTAAGGGAACATCAACGATCTCTTTTACCGATGTACCGAGTTCTATAAAACCTGCAGTAACAGCATTGGTCGATTATGGTATTACGAAGGGCATAACAAGTACAAGATTCGGAACGGAACAAAATGCGAAACGCGGTGATTTTGCTAACTTCCTATTAAGAGCTAGTAAAGCAGAGAAAGTAGAACCGGAAGTACCTTCTATTCCAGAAGAGATAAGTATTTTAAGCGCTAAAGTCATTTCTGATTCACAAGTAGAGGTGAATTTCTCTGCTGATGTTGATTCTGCAGACGTTGATAATTTCACAATCAATGGTGCGAAAGTAACTGCCGTTAAGCTAAGTAATAATAAGAAAACAGCTACGCTTACGGTAAGTGGCTTAGAGTATGATACAAGTTACACAGTTAGAGTAAAAGGTATTAAGCGAAATGGTGTAATTCAATTTGGATTATCAGCTACTTTTAAAACAAATCCTGCAACTAATGTATGGTCTCTTTCGATTACATCAAAGCCAGGAACACTTACAGCCAATAGAGCAACACACACAGAACTAACCTTTCAACTAGTCAATAAAACAACTGGACAAGTAGATCGTAATGCAAACAATATTGATTTAGAACTTGCAAAGTCATATGGATCGCTTGCAAAAACAAAAGTTACAATTAGAAATGGAGAGGCTACAGTTATTTTAACCACTCCGCCAGTAAATCAAAATCTAACCTCTACTATTAGCGCGAAAGTAGTAGATGCACCTAGTGAGTACAAAGCTCTTATCAATACATTGACTGGATCAATAAATGTACCAATTAGTGCGACTTCATCAATAAGTGATAATACTCCTTTTACGATTAAGGATGTTAAAGGCTATTTCAATGGCAACAATTCAGATACAATTGAAATTACTTTCTCTGAAGGTGTTCAATACAATGGAGAAAGCAGTGATGCAACGAATCGTTTGCAGTATACGCTGTATGGACAAGCGTTACCTACGTCTACAAGTATTACCTACAAAGACAGCAACAATAATTATAATGATGGCTATGATACGGTAGTTTTAACATTACCGGATAATACGTTATCAAAAACGATAAATACTAGCCATATTCTATCTGTTAATAAAGAAATGTTTTCTTATGATTATTCTCTTATTTCAGGAGTAACCGATAAGTATTTCTATGTACAAGATACTACGAGTAATAACAATAACTTAAATGAAGCAGGGACGTATTGGGGAGATGTAAACGTATATCCAACCGGATCTTCATATACTACTTATGGGCCTTCATCAGGATTACGTACGGTTAATGGTAATGTAACCATTGATGGAAATGCATCAAGCTATATAACACTTAGAAATATTAGAATTAATGGGAATCTAACGATTAATACTCCTAATGCTTCAGTAATTCTTGATTCTTCAGTAGTAGTTACGGGTACAACTACGATTCAAGATGTTGCTTCAAATACATTTACAAATCGAGGTCAGCTAGGAACAGTATATATTCAAGATGGCAATGGAACACGTTTTGTAAATGAATATGGTGGAAGCGTTGGGACGGTAAATATAAATACGTATGGTACTGTTACGCTAGATGGGAATATTCCAAATGTAAATGTAAATCAAACATCTACGCTTTATGTAACAGGGAATATAACAAACCTTCAAGTATATGCGCCTGTTACAATTAATGGGAATGGTAAAATTAGTACTATTGGTGGGTCTCATACTGGATATATAAGTGGTAACAATCCACATATCCCAAATGCGAATGATCGAACACGAGCAATCAATGAATTTAACACAGAGAAAAATAGAATAAGTAGAGATTATACAGCTGATAAAAGTTATCTTTATACAGAGTCAACATGGAACGCATTGCAATATGCTTTGTCGTATGCTTTGAATTTTGATGTGAATAATAGTGCGGTATGGGAGATTAATAATGTTAAGAATTCTCTTATTCAAGCAGAAACAAACTTGGTTCGGAAAGATCAGGGTTTAGAAAGTGCTAGAAGTCTATTAAGAACAACTATAGCTACGGCAAATAATTTATTAAGTACAGCTGTAGAAGGAGACAAAGCTGGAGAATATCTACTAGGTTCTAAAAGTACACTTGAACAAGCTAAAAATATAGCTGATAGTTATGCTAATAATTCTAACAATCTATATGAATTAACCAATGCGAATACAGATTTAGATGCAGCTATACGAACATTCGAGGCGCAAAAGGTTACTGATGCACAAATATCTAAAGCCAAACAAGACTTACAGGCTAGTATACTTAGTGCACAAAGTATTTTTGAAAATAATAAAGATAAACCTGAACATAAAGATTATTTACAAAAGTTATCAGAAGCTATAAATAAAGGCGATGCACTTTTGCAAGATTCTAGCCCATCTTTATCAGCATTACAAAATGTAAAAAAAGAGATAGATGATGTAGTATCAGTATTTCCGCAGTCTTAAGGTTGTACAGATTAGGGGAAGAATATCAAGAGGTAGTTCTAGAGACTTTTTAGTATAAGAAATTAAGAGTCTTAAATTCTTATAAAGAACATTTTTATAAAAGATGTAACAAAAGCACTAAGTAAAGCGTGACCACTTAGTGCTTTTTAGTATGAATTATGAAGGATTTTTCCTTGATAGGAATATAATTAACTCCTTATTGGATAAAAAGGGAGAATTTACTAAACTTTTGAGTAGAATGTACGATATATAGGTTGTCTATGCAATTTAATCAATATTTTCAAATGGCGAGTATGCCTTATACATACGTTACATAATCTTAGGAGGGAATAAGTGTGAAACGAAAGCGAAGTAGAGTGGTCACATCTTTAGTACTATCTTCAGTAATAGCGTCTTCAACATTCATGAGTGGATTTGGAGTTGTAAATGTAAACCCAATAGTAGCAAGTGCAGCCGATACGGTTGAATTTAAACTACTTAAGGATATCGGGGCTATAACTAACCAAGGTAATAATCAAGTAGTAGGCCAATTAAGTAAAAAAGGGACAGTGGATGCGGTCATTAATATTGCAGAAAATGGGACTATAACAGAGAACAAGTCTGTTATTTCAGGAGGTGGACCGGTATCGACTGATGACAATGGGAATTTTAGTTTTACAATTGAGCAATTACCAGTCAATACAAAGATTGTTTTTAAATTTAATGATACAGAGACAAACAAACAGTTTACTAAAGTAGTAACTGTACAAGATATAAATTCTCCGGAATTAGATGTCGATCCTCCAGAGATACGACAGGTGGATATTAAGAATACAAGTAAAGTCATTAAAGGAACTGTTAGTGAACCTGGAACGGTAACAGCTACTCAAGGTAGTAAAGTAATCGGTACGACAACAGTTAAAGCATCTGATAAGGATGCGAGCGGAAACTATCCTTTTACAATTACGATGAATGATTTCCAAAAGGAAGGTGCTGTAATAACACTTCAAGCGAAGGATACAGCTAAGCCAACTCCGCTGGAAAGCGTCATTGTTAATGCCAAAGTTGAAGTTGAAAAGGCTAATTTAGATTGGGCAAAGGCACCTTCCATTACAGATGCTATGACGATCGTAGAAGGACAAATAAATCGAGCAGCTAAAGTTCAGTTTTTTAATGAAAAAGATAAGGCTTTAAATGCTACCCCAGTTACGACTGATGCATATGGTAAGTTTAAAGTATCTATCAGCAAACAACCAGCAGGAACGAAAGTAAGAGTGAAAATTACTGATTTTGCTGGGAATATTGTCAATAAAACAATAGAAGTAAAAGATCAAACAGCACCTGTTTTCAAAAAGGTCAATACTGTCTATGATACTTCTAAATTAATAGAAGGTCAGTTGAGTGAAGCAGCTACAATAACTGTGGAATTACCTTCAGGTCAAAAGTTGACTCCTATAGATACAGAAACAGATGGAACGTTCAAAATTCAAATCACACAACAGACAAAGAATGCAAAGATTAATCTAATTGCGGTAGATTCAAAAAATAATGAAAGTAAACCATATACAATAACAATTAAAGAAGATAGGGTCGCTCCTAAGCTTATTGATCCAAAAAAGATTGTTATTGATGATTCTAAAGCAAAAACAAAAGTGACAGGACAAATTAATGAACCAGGAAAAGTAACTGTGAAGGATACAAGTGGCAATGACATTGTTACGAAAAAACCGACCGATGATAGTGGGAAATTCACAGTATATATTCCTAAACAAGTTCCAAACGCTAGATTAACTTTCATATTTGAAGATTTGAAAGATCCCAAACCGAATCAATCAAAATCTACTGTAACAGTAACTGATGTGACTAAGCCTGTGATTGTAGATCCTGGTATTTTGTCAACTTCTAGTAAAGTTCTTTCGGGTACTGTGAGTGAGCCTTCGATAGTAACTGCTACAAGTGGTGGGAAAGTGATCGGTAAAGTGACTGTGAGTGAGAAGAATAAGGTAGCTGATGGCAAGTATTCTTTCGTTATTACACTAAGGGCGTTCCCAACAGAAGGTACAAAAATACAGCTTCAAGCCAAGGATTATGCAAAACCGAGGGGATTAGAAAGTGCAATTAAAGTAGTAACAGCAAGTAAAGATACAAATCCTCCACAATTAGTGGGTAGCTACAAAATTTCAGATACACAAACATCCTTACAAGGGCAAGTTGATAAGTCAGCGAATGTACAATTATTTGTAGGGTCTACGCCACTTAATACAAAGGCAGTACAAACAGATAAAAACGGTAAATTTAGAATCTCTTTTAAAAAACAACCTGCAGGAACAATTATAATAGTAGTCACTAGCAACCCTACAGATTCAACTATAAAAAGTAAGAAGTATATAGGTGTATCAGATGCAACATCACCAACTATCAAAAAAGTGAATTATGTATACGACACGTCTGATTATGTTACTGGACAAATCAGTGAAGCGGCAAAAGTTACGGTTACCACAACTACGGGACAAACTTTAACAGTAGATACAGATAGTCAAGGGAATTTTGAAATTAAATTGCCTTCTAAATTAGCAAAAGGCGATAAAATTACAGTGACAGCCGTAGATAAAAATAAGAATGCTAGTAAACGAGGAACAACTGTAACTGTTAAAGAAGATAATGTAGGGCCGGTATTAATAGAGCCGAAAGCTATTGTGATAGATGATTCTAAAGTTACTAAAGTTAGTGGGAAAGTTAATGAAGCTGGTACATTAGATGTAACTGTTGATGGAGTATCAATCATTAATAATAAAGTAGACATAGGAGCAGACGGTACATTTACTGTAGATGTTCCACGACAACCAGCTAATACGAAACTAACATTTGTATTTGAAGATTTGAAATCTAATCAATCTAAAAAGCTGGTAGTTGTAAAAGATGCAACACCACCAGTAATTAAATACGCCCAGATTAGTATGGATGGTAGTAAAAAAGTAATCATTGGTACGGTGAGTGAAGCTTCATATATAACGGCTATGGTAAATAATAAATCAATTGGTAGAGTATCTGCGAAGAAAGTAGCAGGTAGTACAGATTATGAATTTAAGATTAGTCTAAGTAAAAACTATCAAACAGCAGGTACTGTCATAAACCTTAGTGCCAAGGATTATGCGAGACCGAAAGCTTTTGAAAGTTCAATTAAAACAATTACGGTTCAATAGTTTTTGGTGGTTAGTATAAAAAATGAGATTATAAGAAGGAGATCAAGAAAGAGTCTTGATCTCTTTTCAATAGAAGATTAACAAAGTTGTATCTTTCATATACTGAAGATTCTAAGTAAAATAAAAGTTGGATATATTTGTATATTAGTACAAAAGTCTTTGTTAGGATAATTATTTATATGATTTTAGTACAGTAAACGAAAAAGAAGCCGATAAAAGAAAAGAAAGACTAAAATTTTCGAAGGAAAATAATAATCCAAAGCTTGTAACATCTAATGCTATGTTACATGTTTTTTTGTTTATATAGTGAGGAGATTATTGGGTAAATAAAGGGGGAGAAACATTTATGACCAATCAATCGAAAAGAAATAATAGATTCATTGCATTGTCAGTTAGTGCAACCTTAGTAGCTACTGCTGTTGCACCAGTTGGAGCATCAGCATTCTCGGATGTTGGACCTTCATATAAAAACGCCGTTGACTATTTGAAATCTAAAGGAGTCAAAGGATTATCATCTAAAACTTTTGGCGTGTATCAGAATATTAAACGTGTGGATGCAGCTGTTATGTTTGCGAAATCTTTAGGCTTAAATATTTATGCTGCACCACCATCTGGATTTACGGATGTTCCAGCAAGAGCAGAGCCATATGTAAATGTGCTTAAAGCGGTAGGTATTGTGCAAGGAACTTCAAAAACTAAATTCAATTCTAATAGTCTTATTTCTCGTGGAGAAATAGCATTAATGCTTCAAAGAGCTTATAACTTGGAAGGTACGTCGACAACACCGTTTACTGATGTAACGCCCTTTTATAGTAGTGCTGTTTCAGCATTATATGATTACGGCATTACAACAGGTGTTTCGGCTACTCAGTTTGGTACAAGTCATCCGGTAAAGCGTGGAGATTTTGCTAATTTCCTATACAGAGCTAGCAAAGTTGCTAAATATGATCCAAATAATCCATATGTTCCAGGAAAGCCAACGAAATTTGGGATAAGTAGTGCGAAATATATATCGAAAACGGAAGTCGAAGTTACATTTTCAAAACCAATTGATAATGTTAAGGTGCCTCAATTCGTTGTACAAGGTACTAGAGTAACTGCGGCAAAATTAGCTAGTGATAAGCGTACGGTTACATTAAAGGTAACTCCTATGGATTATAATAAGACTTACACAGTAATTGCGGAGGGCATCACGGTAAATAAAGAGACTCAACCCACTGTGAGAGCGTCTTTCAAAAGTGAAGCTACACCGCCAGCTTTAGCGATTTCATCTGTGAAATTTAACAAGCTAACGGAAGTAGAGGTAACTCTAAATAAACCTGTTGACAGTGTTAAAGTTGATCAGTTTTCAATTGATGGCGTTAAAGTAAAGAGTGCGAGATTAAATTCAGATAAACGAAGAGTAACGCTTACTCTCGAAAATCTACAATATAGTAGAAGTTATCGAATTAATGTAGATGGCGTCACTATTAATAAGGAAGTGCAGCCTGCGTTCTCATATACATTTACAACACCAGCTGCTCCAAATGGTGCGGCCATTACGGGTGTTAAATTTATTAATTTAACACAAATAGAATTAACATTTGCAAAACCAATTGATAGTGTAAAACCAACGAATTTCATTATGGATAATGTTACAGTAAAATCTGCTAAATTAAGCAGCGATAAATTAAAGGTTGTTCTTACACTTGATGTCTTACAATATAGCAAAACATATAGTATTAAAGCAGATGGGCTTACTGTAAATAAAGAGAAACAAGCGCCATCAACATATTACTTTGCAACCCCTGTTGCACCACCTGGAGCTACAATTGACACTGTAAAGGTTTTAAATATGAAAGAAGTCGAATTGACATTCTCTAGTGATATAGATCCAGTTAAAACAACGAATTTTAGTATTGAGGGATTGAAAGTAAGGTCGGCTAAATCTACGGGTAAACGTACAGTTCTATTAACGCTTGATGGGATGAATTACAATACTGTTTACAATATTAAGGCTGATGGAATAACGGTTAATAAAGCAAAACAACCATTAACTACTAGATCATTTGTTAGCCCAACAGCTCCGGCTAGTGCAATTCTTACAATTGTAGAAGCGAAAATGATAAGGTCTAATGAAATTGAAGTTAGATTTAATAAATCGGTTGATTCGGTTAAAGAAACAAACTTTAATATTCCAGGCCAAGTTGTAAAGAGTGCCAAAGTACAAAGTGATAAGCGTAAAGTAGTTGTAACAACACTAGATCCTTTAGAGTATGGTGGGAAGCTATATACAATCAAGGCTTTAGGAATAACGGTTAATAAGGAATTACAATCAACAGCTACGAAAGATTTTGTGTCACCTAATAGTCCTATTGGTGGTTTCTTAGCGATTTCGAATGTCAAATACTTATCGCAAAATACATTAGAAGTTGAATTATCCACTGAAGTAGACAGTGTAAGACCAACGAATTTTACAATTGAAGGTAAAAGAGTAACAGGTGCTAAGTTAGATCAAGATAAACGAACGGTTACTCTTACAGTTAGTAATTTAGACTTTTCAACGGAATATAACCTTACCGCTGAAGGAATTAGAGTGAATAAAGATATTCATCCAACAACATCTAAAACGTTCACTACACCAGCGATTAATGAAGTTTGGGGTATAAGGGTAAGTACGCAAGAAAGTGTGAAATTACCTGATAACTCTACGGAAAGACTAGTTACATTTGAATTGATAAACAAAATTACTAAAACAGTTGATACAAAAGCTAATGGAATCCTTCTTGAGATATCAACTAGTGAAGGTAATTTTGATAAGCGCCAAGTGACAATATCAAAGGGTACAGCAAGTGCCAAATTAAAGGTCCCTCCAATTTCAGAAGATAAAACTGCAAAAGTTACAGTGCGAGTGGTGGATACTCCGATTGCTTATGAAATGTTGAAAGAGCAGACGGAACAAATTGATATCCCATTATATAGTACGACTGACGCAACTCCGTTTTATGTGAAGAGTATTGGTGGTAAGAGACAATATAATAGTGATAAAGAAGATATTGTTTCAATAACTTTCTCAGAAAGCTATGATCCTAGAGAAATCAATGATTTAGGTAATTTTATTCTTAATAATGAAAAATTGCACAAGACATTTGTAACTGAAGAAGGAGATGTCATAAAAGGTGCTAAGCTAGAATTTAGAGATATTGATAATAATACAGCCAATGGTACGGAAATACTGGATATTATCCTTCCAGAAGGTAAGCTTAATGATGGTATTAATACGCTTGAAATTCTACCTAATTTCAAATCAAAAGATCAAACTATGCTTACAGGAGACATGATTCTAAGTTTCTCTACAAAACTTACAATTGCAAATAAATTGAATGAATCAGGACTCCATACGTTCACAGGTGTATTAGAAATTGAACCGCAAGAACAGGTTGAATCATACGGACCTACAACGGGTGGACCAAGCATCATTCAAGGTGATGTAGAGTTTGTTAATACTGGAAATATTAAAACGAATGAAATTAAACTTAATAACATTACGTTTGAACAAAACGTAACTATTGCATCTCCAGTTCTTAAACTGGTTTTCGGTGACAAAGTGAAGTTTGATGAAAATAAAGATAGTAGATTAATACTAAACTGGTCAGATATTGGAACTTCCGCCAATTCTCGTACTGTAGAGAATAATGGTCAACTCAATAATGTTTACATTGAGAATAAAGGCTTAATTCAAGATGGTATTACAATCGAAAACAAGAATAACGGTAAAATAAAAAATATTACAATCAATACAGGCGGAACCGTAACATTAAAAGGCGACGAATTTGAAAACGTATATGTTAAAAATGGCTCGAAGCTAATAATCGAAGGTCACGCTAAAAATGTAGAAGTTGACGGTGGTTCTACTGTTGAAATGTCCAATAATGGTAAGGCAGATGTTATAAAGACGATTTCGTTTGCAAATTCCGCTGATGCAACCGTTAGAGTAAATGGAACGGGAGCTGTAGGAACTGTACAGGTAAATGCTAGTCATTCTACAATAGAAGGAACTGGTTCAGTAGACACAATACAAATGATTGCACCTAGTTCTACAGTAAATTTAAAAGGAAAGGCGAAAACTCTAGAAACAAGTGTTGCAAATTCAATTGTTAATCTTGATGGAAGTCTTGATACACTCATAGCGAAATTGAATTCAACTGTTGCCCTATCAGGAAATGGTCAAATAACAAAAATTTACGAAGAGGTACCAGGTTTAGTAACAGTTAATAATCCTAACTTCCCAGCACCTGAACCTATTCCAACACCTTAATGTTAAAAGCCTGTAGCATCTGCTACAGGTTTTTTGAAAATTCTTCTATAGAAAAGTCAAAAGAAGCACTATGCTCCTATTTAGGAACTAAGTGCTTCTTTCGTTATCTTCCTTACATTCACTGTTGAGACCAGATCTTCATCAACCATTTCCGTTAATACATGCTCAAGGAAATAGTCGACACATTTCAAATCAATATCTTTAATAGCGATAACAGAATCGCGGTATATATCAACAAAAACGGGTTCCGCATTACCTCTTTGTATTTCAGTAAAGGCTTCGTATATTTGATCTACTTTATCGGCAACAGCTAATATCTTCCCTTCAACCGTATCATCCTTACCTTCTTTCAGCTTTTCATGATAAATCGCTTGGAATTCTTCAGGGAATTCTGTCTCGATAAACTTGGCTGTCATGCCTTCTTCTACTTTTTGTAGCATGGTACGAAGTTCAGGTGTCCAATATTTAACGGGACTCTTAATATCACCGATGAATATTTCTGGATAATCGTGATTTAATGCTTTCTCATAAAGTAGCTTCCAATCTATTGTTGTACCGTTTAGTTCCTCAACCGTTCCTAGAAATTGTGCATATTGTGCCACTTTGAAAGAATGACTCGCAACAGTATGTCTTTCAAACATAAACTCTCCTGGACAACGCTCGATCCGCTCTAACTTTGTTAAGCTCTTAAAATATGTGTGAACTCCCACTGTAACCACTCCTTCTTTCTATTATTAATAGTATTGTACAAAAAAGTTTCTTGTTATCATATCTTAATTTCATAAAAAATGTCATCTCTTAAATCTTGGAATTTGTACATTTAGGAGGAGAAATACATGGATGGGTATATGAAAATAGTGAAAAATCATTAAGTGGAGTGCTAAAAATTAAAAAATTTTTAAAAAAGAATTTTTTGTGAATTTTTTATTTTTCTATTAATATTTTCAACTTCGTGCCGAGAGTGTTGTCAAAACCTACCTTAATATTTTTCAT
>NZ_JBALMO010000135.1:0-9915 GCF_036963345.1 Bacillus sp. JJ722 | reverse complement strand
CATATATTCCATCCAGTTCCCCATTGGAGTTCTCCCATGTTACAGTTCCTTTAGAGAAAAACCTCTTTACTTTTATACTTGTTTCCTCAAACACTTCTCGTATAGCACCTTCATCAGATGTTTCACCATTCTCAATCTTGCCACCTACTCCGTTCCAAACACCCATTATTGGAGCTTTCTCCCGATTAAGCATTAATATTTCATTCTCTTTCTTTACAAAACATACTGTATACTTAAACATTATATAAATTGATACCTCGAAATATTTAGTTTGTACACTATAAAAAATCTCTCAAAGCTCTACTTCTACTTGGATGTCTTAATTTTCTGAGTGCTTTTGCTTCTATTTGACGAATACGCTCACGAGTGACACCAAATACGGCTCCCACTTCCTCTAGAGTTCTAGTTTTTCCATCATCTAAGCCAAAACGAAGACGAAGAACATTTTCTTCTCGATCTGATAATGTATCGAGCACCTCTTTTAATTGTTCCTTTAACAATTCGTATGCTGCATTTTCAGTAGGAGATATTGCATCTTGGTCTTCAATNNTGTGAATCATCTTCTTCACCAACCGGCGTCTCTAAGGAAACAGGTTCTTGGGCAACTTTAATAGCTTCTCTTACTTTTTCTGGAGATAATTCCATTTCTTCAGCAAGTTCCTCTGAAGAAGGCTCTCTTCCTAAATCTTGATAAAGTTGTCGCCTAATACGAATTAGTTTATTAATTATTTCAACCATATGAACTGGAATTCGAATTGTTCTTGCTTGATCCGCAATCGAACGTGTGATAGCCTGACGGATCCACCAAGTTGCATATGTACTAAACTTAAAACCTTTTCGGTATTCAAACTTCTCAGTTGCCTTAATCAAGCCCATGTTACCTTCTTGAATCAGGTCAAGAATAGACATGCCACGACCTATATATCGTTTAGCAATGCTAACAACAAGACGAAGATTTGCTTCAACTAAATGTTGTCTAGCCTGTTCATCCCCTTTTTCGATACGCTGGGCAAGATCTACCTCTTCTTCGGCAGAAAGAAGATCAACATCACCAATTTCATGATAATACATACGTACCAAATCATTTGTATTTACACTTATGTCATGAAAGACTAAACCTTCTTTTTCAAGTTGCTGGACCTCGGTATTTCCTTCATTCATAACGTCGTTAATTTCTACGCCTTGACTAATTATCGATTGAACAACATCTTCAATAGCATTAGAGTTTAAATTAAACGATGAAAGCTTCTCACTAATTTCCTCATAGTTTAGTCCATGATCTTTCTTACCTTTTTCGACCAATTGACTAATAACTTGATTGAGTGCTGCTTCTGATTCATGATTCATTTCTTTTGTATGAATTGTTAAATTAGCCATTTATATAAACTCCCTACACCTTTCTCTTATCCTCTTTCATTCATAAAGATAGGATTTCATTTTTTGTTCCAAATACAATTATACGCTCTAAAGCTAGATTTATCTTTAAATACGATTTTTCCGAAATTGATTCGACCATTTGGAAGAAAATCATATAAATTTTCATAGTGTAACAGCATACATTCACAAACATTTTGACATCTCAAAATGAAAAATAATTCCCCTCAAATCTTGGAGAGTATTTTCAAGTTGAACTTATTTTAGAACTTTTTCTAATCTATTGAAAGTATAAAGATGCACAAAAGAAAAAACCTCAGTTACAGAGGTCAATTCGTCATTTATCGTTAAGTCTTTAACTTCTTTTTTAATTACATCGCTCAAGAAATCATTTTGAAATATTGATTGTCCTTTTTGGGAAATAATTTAGGTATACAACCAGTACAAGTATCATTAGGTTTTCATACAATATTTTAAGAATCGTCCCCGGAGGTGATAATATGTATTATCAAAGTGACTATGGATGTCACCAACCTCATTTTGGTGCATGTCCTACTAAACACCATACAAATGTATGTCCAACTCAAGTAATGCCCACTCAAGTGAGCCCAACCCAAAACATTGTTAACAAAAATATTTATAAACACATCGTTCCACATATTCATCCTACACATACAACAACTGTAAACGATCATATTTACCAAAATCAACACTACTTCCCTCATACTCAATCCGTAGTGAATACTTGCAAATCTGAAAATGTGTTTTGCCAACAACCAATGATGTGCCCGCCTAGTCCTTGTCACATGCCATATGGAAAATTCTATTAACAAATGTAGCCCCTTATTAAAAGGGGTTTTTTACATTAGTGATATATTAATAATTAATATACTTCTTCAATATAAATCGATCGTACTCTATCTAAATCGATTAACTCTTCTGTTTCGAATATTTTTATAATCGGACGAGTTATAAATTGAGGATTCATGAAGACAATTTCACCTGATAATAAATTTGACAATAGCACTTTACTTCCAATTCCTATATTAGCTATTTTATTCATTAATACATTCGTAACTTTTAGATCAAATTTTCCAAATTGGTCATGCTTAATAATATCTAAAACTTTGAAAGGCGACATACCAGCTTGATAAGGTTTATCTGTTGTCATTGCATGGTATGTATCTGCAACCGCTATAATTCTTGAATAAAGATGAATTTGTTCAATTTTCCCACCCATTGGATAACCTGAACCATCTAGTCTTTCATGATGTTGTACAATTGCTATTTGGGCATCCTTTTTCAATGTCATCGTGCCTTGCAACATTTTAAATCCTAAAACTGGATGTTGCTTAACATCACCGTATTCTTCTACTGATAACTTTGATTCTTTATGTAAGATTCCATTCCCTACTCTAGACATTCCTACATCACATAAACATCCAGCTAAGGCAACTTGTAATACTTCTCCTTTCGCTAAGCCTAATTGCTTAGCTATTAATCCGCTATATAGACCGACAGAAACAGCATGGTTGTACATATAATCATCAATTTTTGAATATTTATGTAGATTGAAAGACACTTCATTATTATTAATTGCTTGCTCTAGTAATGGAACTATTATTGCCCTTACTTCCGAAACATTTGTTGATAAACCTGATTGCCACTTCAGAAATAATTTTTTATATGCGTTTACACAATCCAAATATGACTCAATAAATGGTTTCTCATAGCTGCTAGCAATAGCATCAGATTCATTAGACGGTGGAATAATGACATCTACTCTCTCCACTAAGAACGCACGTAACAAATCAATTTTCGCTTTTGTTAAAGCAGTATCCTTAAACATAATTAAACGGCTTGATTCTACCACTACATTCTTAGCTAATATATAACCATCTCTAACATCTCTGATACTAGTAATCATAATCTTGCCTCCAATATTAAATCTTACTATTTTATTTATTCTTAATCGTTTATGTTTACGCGTATATTAACTTGTCTCTAAGTTCCAATTGTTTCTCGAAACAAAAACGAATGAGTGCCTGAAGATCATTCTTACTTATATTCATAAATTCTATTATAATCATGTCCTCTGAATGCTCTTCTCTTTCTATTACTTTAATGACCTTACTTTTGAATTTAAAAAACTTACTTTCCCCAGATTTATAAAATAGTATAATCCAAGCAATAATCTCAAAATTAGCTTTTACATTGATATCCTTAGGAATCAAGAAAGAAGCACCGTTAGCGTTAATTTCTGTAGTGCAAGTAACAAAAGGTTGAAAAAATATTTTTGAACTGTGGATTGCTATATCAACTGGTACATCCAATTTAGCAAAAGGCCTTTTATCAATAGTATTATGTTCCGTTATGGGAGGGAACTCTATATGAATTGTATTTTGTTCCTCTACTATATCAATTACTTTTGAATCAAAAGATGAGATACTTCCATTAACCTTTACATAATGTACTTCTATACGCATACCTTTCGAAATATTGCCACTTTTTAAAGTTAAAATATGAATTGGTATGTCGATATATAAAATATCATCTTTTATATTGATTACTTTTGTTCTATAATCAACTTCTTGTTCTTCCTCTTTTATTCTAAGTAGTATAAGATCGCCGATTTTCAATACACAATCACCTCATCAAAAAATATTGTCCAAGCTAAACATATGAATATTTTAACATAATTTACAATAATTGTAAAATTTGTCGAATTGCTCTTTATTAACTTTCCAGAGAGAAGACAGTTACTTTCTTCACTAATACAATAATTTCCAAGTAGAGAAATATACATAATACAAATCAACGATTCAGCCATCATTTATTATATTATTTCTGTAAAGTAAAAAAGTGGTTATTTTGCCAAATATCCTTCCATTAGTAACAAGTAAACCATAAAAAACAAAAAAGCTGAGTAAAAGTTAGAAAAATCTCTACTCCCACTCAGCTTGTTACAATTTAATTATTTACTAGCTTTTACAGCTTTGTCAGCAGTTAGTTCCCAATCTTGGAAGTTAAACTCAAGGACGTTAGGATCAACATTTACTCCTTTAACTCGTTTATTCACTGGGAACAGTTCAGTTCGGAATTGAGTTGGTATAACAGGAACATTTTCAGCCATATACTCTTCCCATGCTTTAAATGCTTTTGCACGATACTCTGGATTCATAGAATCCAATGAATCAATATCTGCTAACAATTTATCAATTTCTTCAGAAGTATAGCGACTTAAATTGAATTCTGCATCTCTACCATATAATCCTGCTGGCGAAGGATTAGTTCCTGTACTCCAAGCTGCCATAAAGATATCAATATCTTTATCATTTACCTGTACTTTATCATAGAAACTATTAAATTCGATAAGTCTGCCTGTTGTTAACGTAACGTTCAAACCAACATCTTTCCAGTTTTGCATATAAAATTCAGCCATTGGCTCTGCATTATCTCCACCAGCCATAAATGCCATTTTGATTTCTAATGGTTTCCCTCCTTTATCTTCACGCATTCCATCGCCATCTTTATCTTTGTAGCCAGCTTCATCTAATAACTTCTTCGCTTTCTCTGGATCATACGAATATCCTTTTAGAGATGAATCATAGTACGTTTTGAAAGCTGGAGGAATCAACCCAGTAGCACGATTACGAAGTCCATCATAAAATTGGGTGTTTAATTGTTCTAAATCCATTGCATAAGCCATTGCTTGACGCAATTTCACGTCACTCATTTTGGCATTTTCATTCATGATACTCGTACCCTTTACTTTATCATACTTACCTAAGTTAAAACCTAAATACGAATAAGAGCCTTCGGGTCTACCTAGAATCGTCACGTTATCTAAATCCTTATAAGTAGCATAAATATCTGTAGGCATACTAAAAACTAAATCATACTCCCCTGCTTTTAATGCTGCAACAACCGAAGTTGTAGGTACTACTTTTAATACCACTTTATCGATTTTCGGCTTACCTTTGAAATAATGTTCATTTACTGAGAATTGAACTGATTCACCGTTAACGATGCGATCCACTTTAAATGCACCGAGTGATAAAGGTTTTTGACGAATTTTTTTAGAGTTAATTAAGTCTTTTATAGGCACATCTTTTAAATAATGTGATGGCTCCGCATAATACACAATTCCATCTCCTGTGCCAGTATAAATGGCTGGAGATACTTTTTTAAATGAAATTTCCAACGTTGTTTCATCAACTTTTTTCAAACCTGAAATTTTATCCGTTTTTCCTGCATGGTAATCTTCAATACCTACGATATTTTTCAGATCATTATCATAGCGAACACCAGTATAATCTTTATGTCCAATGATTTCATATGGCAACATTAAATCTTCAATCTTTAAAGGCTCCCCATCAGACCATTTCACACCTTCTTTAATTTTGACAGTTGCCTTTTTATTTTCTACATCTACATCTAAAGTCGCTATTCCACCATCTCTAACAAGATAATCCCCATCCGTTTCAAAGATTTTTGTAGAAGCAAATTGCGTAATTTGACTATCATAAGCATCTTCACTCAGAGCTTCAGAAAATACTCCTTGGAATGGTGTATCTGTAGCTAGGCCAACATTTAACGTTCCACCTTTAATCCCCTTATCTTTGTTTTCAACTTCTAATGGAAATGTTAATGTTTCACTTTCTTTCTTCCCTCCTCCTTCTTCTCCTTCATTCTTCACTTGCTCACTTTTCTTAGTACCAACACAAGCGCTGAGCACTAATGTTAAGACAAGCATAATAGCAAATACAGACCACTTCCTACTTTTCATTTGATTTCCCCCTTCTTAACCTCGTCTTTGTTTTACATCTGCTGAACGGCGAAGTGCCTGCCCAACATAATTTATGCCTAACATCAACACTAGAATTAGTAATGATGCTGGTATCCAAATCCACCACTTAGACGCCAGTACCTCTGGGTTTACGGCATAACTGACCAATGTACCTAAACTAGGTACAGATGGAGGTAACCCGAATCCTAAAAACGATAAACCTGTTTCAATCCCAACATTACCTGCAAAATTCAGGGTGAGTTCGACAATTAGAATTGAACTAAGGTTTGGCATTATTCCTCTAAATATAATAGAAAGATCTTTAGTCCCCATTGTCTTTGATGCATTGACATAATCTCTTCGACTTTCGGAAAGCGCCTTACTACGAACAAGCCTTGCAGTTGGTACCCATAAGAAAATGCTTAAAATAATAATAAATGTTGTAACATTATATTTAGGCACAATCGTAACAAATACGATAATTAACATAAGTGTTGGTAAAGTAGCAAAGAAATCAATAATACGCATAAAGATATTGTCAATTAATCCACCATAGTAACCTGTAATTAGTCCGATTCCGATACCTACAATTCCTGTAGTTATTGTAATTGATATGGCAATTGCTAGAGAATTTCTGGCACCAATGATTAATTGACCAAATATATCTCGTCCACCTTGATCGGCTCCTAAAAGAAATCCTTCACCAGGTTTTGCATACTTATCTAGTAAACTTACGCGCATCAATTGGTCTTGATCTATTAATAATGAACCAATGAACACACCTACAAAAATTGTAATTAACATAATAAGCGAACCCATCGCTAATTTGTCTTTTTTCAATTCTCTTGCTATTACTCGAAATCCGAGAGGAGGACTGTCCGATGGTGGTACTTTTAAGTTTGTATCAACTACAACTTCTGTTTGATTATCCATTTTTGTCACCTCTTATTATCCATTTTTCTTTAATGAACTCGTATTCTTGGATCAATAATGCTCATAACGATATCCGATATTAAACTTCCTACTAAGGTTAAGAAACCAAAAAGTAATACAAGAGCTGTTATGACACTATAATCACGAGCTTGAATGGAGTGGATAAACAGTTGACCCATTCCTGGATAACCAAAAATCGTTTCAATAAATACTGAACCACCTAATAATCCAGTAATGGTTAATCCTAAAAATGCAGCTACTGGCAGTAAGGAATTTCTGAAAATATGCTTATTGTAAATCTTATTAATTGGTATACCTTTACTTCTAGCTGTCTTTACATAATCTTGTGTTTGTGCATCGATAATCTCTGATCGTAAATATTGAATAATTGCGGTTGTTCCAAGTATGGCATATGTGATTGCTGGTAAAAGGATGTGATATAATTTGCTCATAAAATAATCAAAAGTACCAGGTTCATATGCGACATCTACTGTTCCACTTGTTGGGAATATAGGGATTTTATAGCCAAAAAGAAATAAAAATATTAATGCTAGCACAAATGTTGGAATTGCATAACTAATGTAGCTATAAAGCACAACTGATTTATCAAGTAGAGAATTTTGAAAACGTCCAGCTAATACACCTAACGGAATAGCAATTAGATATATTAATAGGAAGCTTAATATAGCTAACCATAGTGTATTCAAACCTCTTTCACCTATAAGCGTTGCAACATCTACCTTAAAAGAATAACTTCTACCAAACTCACCTTGTAACGCATTAGTGATCCAATTGTAGTATTGAACATACCAAGGATCATAAAAACCCGCTTCTTGTCTTAATTCTTCAATACGTGAAGGATCTGTTTCCGGAGTAATCAATCCTGTAAATGGGTCACCTGGCATGAATTTAGCCATAATAAAAATGAGTAAACTCAGTACGAACAGCTGTGGAATCATTAGAAGAAATCGACGTAAAATCACCTTCCACATTTATTACACACCTACCTTTTCGGCATCGTGTATTGCTACAAAATGCGTATCAGTAATAGCCTTTAAATCATAAACTCTTCCATTTTCATCATAGTAGTGTTTTTCATTCAGGGCATATTGTTCTTCTATTTCTTTTCGTTGTTTCTGTTTATTGACACGTTCACCTGGTTTTATATCGGGAATGGCGGACAAAAGACGTTTTGTGTATATATGTTGGGGAGTAGTGTATATCTCTTTACGAGTACCTGTTTCTACGAATCTTCCTTTGTACATAATCGCAATGTGATCACACATATGTTTAACAACACCTAAATCGTGAGAAATGAATAAATAGCTTAAGCCGAATTCTTGTTGAATATCCTTCATGAAGTTTAGTACTTGAGCTTGAACTGATAAATCCAATGCAGAAACTGGTTCATCGGCAATAATCAGTTTAGGATTACATGCTACTGCTCGAGCAATACCAATTCTTTGTCTTTGTCCTCCAGAAAACTCATGGGGATATTTATGTTGTGCATCTTCTGGTAATCCAACGATAGCAAGCAATTCAATCACTCGTTTTTTCTCCTCTTGATCACTCAATTTTTGAAAATTACGAATAGGTTCAGCAATAATATCACGTACTCGCTTACGTGGATTGAAGCTCGAAAGTGAATCTTGAAAAATCATTTGCACATCACGACTGTACTGCGACAATCTTTTTCTTTTTTTATTTGAAATATTATTTCCTTCAAAATAAATGTTTCCTGATGTTGCTTTTTCTAAGCCTATGATAGCTTTTCCAATTGTAGACTTTCCTGAGCCAGATTCTCCAACTAAACCATAAGTTTTACCTTTTTCGAACTCCATACTCACTCCATCGACAGCATACGTATAATCAATAATCCTATTAAAAAAACCACCGTGAATTGGATAATGCACACACAAATTTTCAATTTTCAAAAAACTCATTATAGCTGTCCTCCTTCATCTTCGAAGTGAAAATGTTTCCAGCAAGTACACCTTACATAGTGACCTGTTGAAACTTCATGTAAGGTTGGCCTCTCTTCGTGATAATAAGAGTCAATCCAAGGAATACGAGATGAAAATCGACAACCTTCTCGAGGTAAATTAGTTAATGAAGGTACTAAACCCTTAATAATCTGTAATTTCTCCGATTCTTGATCCATTTGTGGAATAGAATTAAATAGAGACTTTGTATAAGGATGTAATGGATTATTGAACAGTTCTTCTACTGGTGCTTCTTCAACAATTTGCCCTGCATACATAACGGCTACACGATCAGCCATTTCAGCTACAACACCTAAATCATGCGTAATGAGTAAAATACCAGCCCCTGTTTCCTCTTGTAATTCCTTCAACAAATCAAGAATTTGCGCCTGTATCGTCACATCCAGTGCCGTTGTTGGTTCATCAGCAATGATTATTGAAGGTTTACATGACAATGCAATTGCGATTACAATTCTCTGTCTCATACCACCAGAAAGCTGATGCGGATATTGTCTTGCTACACGTTCCGGATTTTTTATTCCAACTTGATTTAATAATTCAAGGGTACGTTCTTTCCGCTGCACTTTGTTTAATTCAGTATGATAAAGTAATGATTCTTCTATTTGATCAGCTATTCTCATCAATGGATTTAATGCGGATAAAGGATCTTGAAAGATCATTCCAATTTCATTACCACGAATTGTATTAAAGGTACGCTCATCAATATCTACTAAGTTCAGATTTTTGAAGATAATTTCCCCTGAAACATTTGTATTATTAGAATTATGTAGTCCGACAATGGATGTTGCCAACGTACTTTTACCACAACCTGATTCT
>NZ_JBALMO010000134.1:0-6977 GCF_036963345.1 Bacillus sp. JJ722 | reverse complement strand
CATATAAACTATTCCAATATAGTGGACAAATAATGAATAATATCTTGCGGAAATAATCTATTTTATGCTATAGTAATCAAGCGATGAGCTAAATTGTGTAAGTCAACTGATGCTCTTAATTGAGAATACACGAATGTGGCGTGTAATCAGTTGCCTCAATTCGAGAAAAAAGACACCTAATTAAGGTGTCTTTTTTATTCTGTAAGAACTTTTTATTCAAAATCTGCTTAGAACTGTTAGCTTCAAATTGAGGGTTTTAGATGAACTTCATTGTCAATCGCCTTTTTACAAAAGGATATTGATTTACATAAGAAATGATTGAATCAAGAAAAAAATTCTAATCAGCTCAATCTTTATATTCTATTAAGCTATAATTATTAATATATTAATAAAATTCTATTTTCCGAGTCACATAAATAGAAACTATTTCAAAAAAGAAATAAAATAAAATTGTAATATTTAGATTTAAGATACAAAGGAGTATTAAAATGGAAAATTTAACGGTGAAATCATTTCTTGACGTGATAAGTGAGCTTTTCTCTGATGAGATTTCTATTGCAGTAACAGACAAAGAAAAGTACATCTATTATCGTCCAAGTAAAAGAATTAACTTAAAAATCAAAGCTGGAGATCCTGTTGTTGAAGGTACGATTACACATAAAGCATTAACCAGTAAAAAGAAAGTGTCTGAATTCATACATCGAGATGTACTAGGTATCCCATACGACGGACAGGCTCAGCCATTCTTTCAAGATGAAGAACTTCAAGGATGCTTAACAGCTATTTACCCTGCTATGACACAAGGAAAATCCGTAGTTACGGTAAAATCAAATGACGGATGGATACCTATTCCCTATAATAACGTCATCTATCTTGAAGCAAAGGAAAGAAAAACTTTTGTTTATTCAAATAAACAAGTAGGAACACATAAATATTCCTTACAAGAATTCGAATATCTTCTTCCGAAAGATTTCTTTATCCGCTGTCATAGATCTTATATTGTAAATGTTAATCAAATACAAGAGATTTTCCCAGATACTCATTCTACATTTGTCTTAGCAATGACCGATGGAACACGGATACCTGTAAGTCAATCCTATTCGAGTTACTTTAGGAAATTATTAGCTTTTTAAAAAATGCTAATTTAGACACATAATTTCGTACTTCATCTAAAATTCTTCTAATGTCATCCATTTTTGTCTATTTTGTTAACTTTTGAAGCTACAATATTCTTAATATTCTAGAAAGCAGGGATGGAAGATGGGAAACAATACAGATCGTATCAGAGATGCTAGACTATTGGATCGAATTGTATCAGCTGAAGAGGCTGCATCGTGGATAAAAGACGGGATGACATTGGGGTTAAGTGGCTTCACAAAAGCAGGCGATGCAAAAGCTATTCCTTACGCATTGGTAGAACGTGCTAAAACAGATTCATTCAAAGTAAATGTTCTCACAGGTGCTTCAATGGGAGATGTTGATACAATCCTCGCTGAATCAGGTATCGTAAATAAACGTACCCCATTCCAAGCGGACTCAGTAATGCGTAAAAGTATAAATGCTGGTGATATGCAATATTATGATACACACTTATCTCAGCTAGCAGAACTAGTTCGTCAAAATACAATTACTGATGGCGTTGATTATGCCATTTTGGAAGCGGTTGCTATTACTGAAGACGGCATGATTATTCCAACAACTTCAGTAGGAAATAATGCAATCTTTGCTCAATATGCAAAAAATATTATTTTAGAAGTAAATATGGCACAATCTCCACTGTTAGAAGGATTGCATGATGTATATACTCCAGAAGAACAAGGTTCAAGACAACCAATTCTTTTAGTCAATCCTTCAGAACGAATTGGTAAGCCTGGCTTCTATGTAGATATCGAAAAAATTAAAGGAATTGTTATAACTGACATTTCTGATGTTGCATCAGCGATTGTACCGCCAGACGAAGAAACTCAAACTATGGCAAACCATTTACTAGATTTCTTACGTAAAGATATTAAAGAAGGTCGTTTAACGGAACAATTAGCTCCACTTCAATCTGGTGTAGGTTCAGTAGCTAACGCAGTATTACATGGAATGTTAGATTCAGAATTCAAAGATTTAGAAGTATATTCTGAAGTACTTCAAGACGCAGTATTCGATTTAATCGATGCTGGTAAAGTTAAATTTGCTTCAGGTTGCTCTTTCACCCTTTCTGAAGAAAAAATGAAAGAAGTTTATGGAGACTTTAAAAAATATGCTGATAAAATCATGCTTCGACCACAAGAAATTTCAAATCACCCAGAACTAATTCGTCGAATGGGTTTAATTTCAATTAACACTGCACTTGAGTTAGATATTTACGGAAATGTAAATTCAACTCATGTTTCTGGTTCTAAAATGATGAATGGAATCGGCGGTTCAGGAGACTTCGCACGTAATGCTCGTCTTGCTATTTTTGTAACAAAATCAATCGCTAAAGGCGGAAAAATCTCTTCAATCGTTCCTTTCGCATCACATGTTGACCATACAGAACACGACGTTGATGTAATTGTTACAGAACAAGGTTATGCTGATCTACGAGGTAAAGCACCTAGAGAACGTGTTGAACTTATTATCGAAAACTGTGTACACCCGATGTATAAGAAACAACTTTGGGAATACTATACTGAAGCTCTAACTCGCGGTGGCCAAACACCTCACATTTTAGAAAAAGCATTCAACATGCATATTAACTTAGCAAAATACGGTACAATGCTAGAAGAAGAATATTCAAAACAAAACGCATAATCATTTTGGGGATGTCTATACGTGACATCCCTTATTATTTATATTCTCTTCCATTTTGCTAGTAATATTAAATACTTACTTCTTCAGAACATACCACTTAATACTAAAAGCTATTTTCATCAATAAAACCCATTCCTACCATTTCATTCATAATAATTCAGTCATAAAGTTGATATAATATTTTCGAAGAGAAGCAATTTAGTAAGGTACAATATTAAAATGAAACGATCTTGCTGAAACACAGCTAAAGGGTGGTATAAATTGACATTAAATATATCCATTACAAATGAAGTTAAACAGCGAATTCAAACTGAAAAAAGCTACATTGAATTCGTTAAAGAGATTGAACATCAAGTAGAGCAAGCTTTAGAATACATAGATTATGCAATCGAATGTAAATCGAATAAATTTGTTTTCTACAACGAAGAACATTATTCTAAAATTGAAATTCCTATTCGAAATATGCTGTTATTCTTACTCAATACATATCAAACTGCTCAAAAAAAATCACCTGATGAATTTATGGAAGATCGACTAACTTTCTCACTAGCTATTGATCACTTGCATTGCGCTGCAAGACATCTTGTGTTCTACTTTGAAAATGATAATTTTGACTTAGTAAAACTAGAGCACAAAATCAATTTTCATTTAATTAAATATTATGATTTAAAACAACTTGCGATTGAATCTATGTATAATAAATTTCTAATTTTCAAAAAGGAATTATCGGCACTAGAAGAAATGATCTCTTCAACTAACGAACTTATTGAATAATCTTGAGAATGATTAATAAATAAAAATGAGTAAGAATACTTGCCGCTTATCCTTACCCTTTTTTATTTCTCATATGAAATTATGCGCACTTCTTTGTTTAAAGAAGAAGTACAGATAAACATATATTCACATCCTTATATACTTACATAGGAATTATAGCTTGCTTTTCTCCCTTTTAGTAGATTTACCAAAGTAAGCTTCTTGTACTTTAGGATTATTCAATAATTCTTCTGATGTACCAGAAATAACAATTTTTCCATGAGCTAATACACAAGCTCGATCAGCAACTTTCAAAGCTGCTTTAACATTTTGCTCAACTAAAATAATTGTAGTACCCATTTCATCACATAGCTTTCTTAAAATTACCATTATATCTTTTACTATTAAGGGAGCTAGCCCTAATGAAGGTTCATCTAACATTAAAACTTTTGGCTTAGCCATTAATCCCCTACCAATTGCAAGCATCTGCTGCTCTCCCCCAGATAACAAGCCACCTGAACGATCGAGCATTTGTTTCAATCTTGGAAACATTTCCACCACACTCTCATAATCTTGTTCTATACTTTTCTTATCTTTACGATAGCGATGATACGAACCTAGTAAAAGATTATCTTTAACAGAAAGAGATGAAAAGATTTGTCTACGTTCTGGCACTAAACATATACCTTTGGAAACAACTTTCTGTACTCCATCTTTCGTAATATCTTGATTCTTGTAAGTAATTGACCCTTCTTTTGGTGAATATACCCCAGCAAGTGTTCCTAGAAGTGTACTTTTTCCAGCACCATTGGAACCTACAATTGCAAGTAATTCTCCCTCCAACACTTCAAACTCAATACCTTCTAGAACATGTAAAAAACCATGATATGTGTGAAGATTTTCAACCTTAAGCATTGACGGAATCCTCCTCTTCATCCCCTAAATAAGCAGCAACCACTTTAGGATTTTGGTACACTTCATCTGGAGTCCCTTCACCAATCTTCACTCCATTATCAACTACAACAAGTCGATCGGATATCGACATAACCGTTTCCATATCATGTTCAACAAATATAAATGTCATGCCCTGTTCTCGCATTTTTAAAATGACATCAACAAGATGCCTAGATTCCTCTGAATTTAATCCTGCCATCGGTTCGTCTAATAAAATAAGCTTTGGTTGAGAAATCGCTGCACGAGCTATTTCTAATAGCCTTTGACTACCATAAGGTAATGTATTAGACATTTCATATGCAAGATGGGATATGCCTACTTGCTCTAAACAGTCAATTGCTTTATTCATAATTCTTACCTCTTCTTTTACGACTGATGGGAGCCGTAAACCAGCTGTGAGAATATTTGTTTTCATCTTTATATGAGCACCTGTCATTACATTTTCAATAACCGTCATATTGTCAAAAACCTCTAAATTTTGAAATGTTCTAGTTACACCAGATTGAGCAATTTGATAGGGTTTCATTTTCGTTAAGCGTATATTTTCAAAAAACACTTCACCTGAAGTGTTTGGTAGCACACCGGTAATCATGTTAAATAACGTAGTTTTACCCGCACCATTTGGTCCAATTAATGCGAAAATTTCACCTTTCTTTACTTTAAATGAAACCTTATCAACAGCCGTTACCCCGCCGAATTGCTTTGTTAAATCCTCTACGCGTAAAATAGTCTCTGTCATTTATTCTCACCTCCAGAAGCAATACCTTCACCACTTACTTTTACAGAAGTCTGAACTATTTTTTTATTTTTTTGATTTTTAAATATAAATTTAATAAACTGTGGTGCTAAACCATTTGGCATGTAAATTAACATAAAAACTAACAAAACGCCAAAGAATACAATCTCAAATTCTCCACCAGCATTAGGTAGTAGCATGGGGACAAAATGTTTCAAAAGTTCCCCTAACATAACATAAGTTGCAGCTCCAACAATTGAACCCCAAATGCTACTTGCACCACCGATAATGACCATTACAAGAAAATAAATGGATGTGGTTACACTAAATAACTCTGGGTTAATAAATGAAACATAATGGGCTAAAAGTGATCCTGCTAACGAGGCGAACATTGCGCTTAACATGAATACTTGTAACTTATAGTTCATAATATTTACACCTATTGCATCAGCCGCAACTTCACTACCTTCAATCGAACGTAAGCCACGACCAATTCTCGAATGAATGATATTCCGTGAAAAGATGATCGATAATATCACGAAAGCCCAAACTAAATAGAAATATCGAAGGTCATTATTGAATTCAAAGCCAAATAAACTGATAGATGGTATACCAAAGAATCCATTAGAACCACCTGTTAATGAAGTCATTTCTTTAAAAGCTGTAAAAACAATAATGCCGAATCCCAAAGTTGCAAGTGCTAAATAATGACCAGACAGCTTAAAAGTAGGCATTCCAACTATTAAAGCTATGAGTGCTGCTATAAGCATCCCAACCACGATAGCAAACCATGGAGATAAGCCATGGGTTCCTGTTAAAATTGCTGATGTATAGGCTCCAATACCGTAAAAAGCAGCATGACCTAACGATATTTGCCCAGCAAACCCTGTTAGCATCGTTAAACCATTGCATACTAATGCATAAAAACCAATCATGATAAAAATGGTATATATATAATTAGATGACGTAATCATTGGAATCAAGAAAATAACCAAGGCAAATAGAAGAGGGCCTACTAAACTATTATGATAAATCTTCTTTAAATCTTTCTTCACCATTTAAGCACGCCTCCCTATACTCTTTTTCCTGAGGCTTTAGCAAACAAACCTTCTGGCTTAATAAACAGAATTAACAATAACATGGAGAAGCTTACAACATCTTTCATACCTGAAGACCATAATCCTTCTGTAAATGATTCAAGTATTCCTATTAGAAAAGCACCTGCAATGGCTGCTGGAGCATTTGTCAGTCCACCTACAACAGCGGCTACGAATGCTTTTAAACCAAGCATCATTCCCATATCATATGAGGCACCTGATATTGGTGCAATTACAGTACCCGCTAGTGCACCAAGTCCGGCGCTGACCATGATTGCCAGTAAAGACATCTTGTCTGGATTAATTCCCATTAATCTAGCAGCAAATGGATTTACTACACAAGCAGTTAATGCCTTTCCAATAAAAGTTTTATTAAAGAAATAAATCATAATGACAAGAATAACAACAGATATACCGATTGCCCATAAATTTTGTGGTAATAATACAGCTTCCATAAACTGAATTGGAGTATTATCCGTAAACGGAGGTAAAGACTTAGGTTGAGTGTCCCAGATTAATATTGCAATTCCTCTGAATGCAATCGAAACACCAATTGTAATTATAATTAAAGTCGGTATAGATGATTTACGTGCTGTATGAATAGCCGTTCTTTCAAAAACTCCTCCAATAGCCGAAACGATTAATATACTACATAT
>NZ_JBALMO010000133.1:34411-35859 GCF_036963345.1 Bacillus sp. JJ722 | reverse complement strand
TAATGGACTTCGCTCTCCTCCCTACGATAAGTCAACATTCGAATCGACTACCGTCTCTTCGTGTTTCCTATATCTCAGTCGGAGCGCTCCAGTCCATACGGAGCTAACCAGGGCGCTTCCACTTTTCTTTTTAAAAATATAAATTTTCTGTTAATTTTGTTATGCTTATATTGCGTATTTAAAGATTACTTATTATGCTGAGGAGGTATCTGTAAAATGGATTTAGGATTACATGGAAAAGTTGCACTGATTACGGGAGCGAGTAAGGGCATTGGATTAGAAACCGCTTTGCACTTAGTAAAAGAAGGTGCTTTAGTTGCTATTTGTGCTAGAAATGAAGAGAATCTTCAACAAGCAGCAATGCGAATTAAAGAACAAACAGGTACTGAAGTGTTATACATAAAGGCTGATATAACAAAAGAAGAAGATTGTAAAAAAATAGTCGCTCAAACCGTCGAACACTTTGGACGACTAGATATATTAATTAATAATGCAGGAACATCTTCTGCTAATCCATTTGAATCCGTTGAAACGGATCTTTGGCAGCATGATTTGGACTTAAAAGTATTTGGAGCGATTCATTGCTCTAAATTTGCTTTACCTCATATGAGAAAAATCGGACACGGTGCTATTGTAAATGTTACAGCAGCTATCGCTAAGACCCCACCTGCATCTTCATTACCAACTACGGTGAGTAGAGCGGCGGGAATGGCATTAACTAAAGCGATGAGCAAAGATCTTGGTAAAGATAATATTCGAGTTAATACGGTTTGTATTGGGTTAATAAGAAGTGATCAAATTGAGAAGCTTTGGCAGAAGAAAGCCCCAGATAAAACATTCGAGGAATTCGGTAGTGATCCAAGTCATGGTATACCTCTCGGTAGAATTGGGAGAACGGAAGAAGCTGCTAAAGTTATAACATTTTTAGTCTCAGAAGCAGCATCATATGTTACAGGAACCGCCATTAATATTGATGGAGGAAAAAGTGGTTCTTTGTAGGAAATATGTTAAAATATAGTTAGATAGTAGTTCTTTAGTCATAGATCTGATCAGAAGGCTGTTTTCTGTTGAGTATTTCTAGAAAATCAGTAAAGCAGAAGAAAGTATAACTACGTCAGTAGAGAAAATAAAACAAACAAAAGATCGAGGGAAAAAAGACTTAATCACATATTAATCTGGATTTTTAACAATACAGTTTTTATACTATAATAACTGTCTGATATTTAATTTTGCATTTGCCATGCTCGGTCATAAGTCAATCCGTTTTGGACAGTTTCCAAGAATGGCTCGTCTTATGCCTGCTGCATGGCTCGTTTTTTGAGAGCAAGGAGCGATGTATACCTTCAAATTTGAATCTATGAACCGATATCAAACTTAGAAAAAATCGTTATTTCTATTTAATAGTTTTTACTGTTTTTGCACTTTGTTTATTGGATTTATTTGTAACT
>NZ_JBALMO010000133.1:0-34355 GCF_036963345.1 Bacillus sp. JJ722 | reverse complement strand
TAATTATTTGATGTATGGATCATTAAATGAGTACAATTACCTTATTAGTAATAAACTTTTACCAAGAAAACAGCAG
Source organism: Bacillus sp. JJ722 (assembly GCF_036963345.1). Lineage (NCBI taxonomy): Bacteria > Bacillati > Bacillota > Bacilli > Caryophanales > Bacillaceae > Bacillus > Bacillus sp. JJ722. The sequence goes on along the minus strand of NZ_JBALMO010000133.1, from coordinate 34,279 downwards.
GTAATTAAAGTGAAGATTTTGGTTAACTGTTAGTTGTGAAAAAGATTGTAGTTCATGTGTAGGATATTGGTAATATCTTTTATACTAATAAAAAAGGAGGAGTTTCATGAAAAGGATATTGTTTGTTTGTACAGGAAATACATGTAGAAGTCCAATGGCGGAGGCTATTTTAAAAAACTATTCATTAAAAGGGGTAGAAGTGAAATCAGCTGGTCTATATGCAAGTAAAGGGCAAGCTGCGTCACAACACGCAAGAGATGTTTTAGCAGATCATCAGATTCTTCATCAACATTCATCTAAATCACTTTCATTAGAACACATCGAGTGGGCTACACATATTCTAACGATGACCAATTCACATGTTGTACAAATCAACCATCTATATCCTGAATTTTCTAATAAAGTTAGCACATTAAAAGGCTTTGTTCAGCAAAATTTGGTTTGTGAAGATGTAGTTGATCCATATGGTGGTTTAAAGTTGCATTATGAGGCAACTTTTAAAGAGCTTGCTGAGCTAATAGAGTTGTTAACAATTAAGTTAAATGATGAGTAAAGTTAACAATTCTATTAATGGGGATTATAATCTCCTATTTGGGTTACATACGTATAAGAAAATATCATTTCTTAGGAGGGTATAACATGGAGGGGAAAAGAGTTTTTCGTTTTGGGTTAAGAAAGAAGCTAGTATTTTTTATAACGATTGTGGCACTTGTGACATATTCAACTAGTGGGGTATTTATTTATGCGTTATATCCTATGTTCTTTAGCGGGATAAATGAAGTTTTATTTACAACTACTACATTAATGGCTGGTATTATCTGGTCTGGAATTCTCGCTTTCTTCGCTGCAGGTTTAATTATTAAACCTCTTCAACGATTAGAAGAAGTAGCGATTAACGCAGCTGAAGGGAATATTAAACAAGATTTAGAGATTTCAAAATCAGATGATGAAATTCGTTCTCTAGGGATTACGTTTAATCATATGTTATCTAATTTGCGAGTGATGGTGCAAAGTATAGATGAGAACTTTCAGGAAACAAATAATAAGGTCATTACCATTTCTCAGGAATCATCTGTTGCTGCTGAGCAGGCAGACAATATAAGAAGAACAATTAATGAAATATCAGTAGGGGCTGATAATTCTGCTATTTCTATTCAAGAAACGGCAGAATCTGTTGATGAGATTATTATGATTGCAAAAGTGGTCCAAGAGAAGGCTCATTCTTCTGTTAATGTTTCGAAAGAAATGGTAGATGAATTAATGCAAAGTAAAGAAATCATTCATTCTCTTATTTCAGGTATACAAAGATTAGCAAAAGAGAATAAAGAGTCATTGCAATCCGTCAAAAGGTTAGAAGAAAACGCTAAACAAGTTGAAACAATTATTCAGCTAGTAGGAGATATTGCGAAGCAAACGAATCTATTAGCACTCAACGCTTCTATTGAAGCAGCAAGAGCTGGAGAACATGGCAAAGGTTTTGCTGTTGTAGCTGAGGAAGTTCGTCTTCTGGCGGATGAAAGTGCGGAAGCTGTACAAGGAATTACTGAACTAATTCAGAACATTCAGCATGAAGTTAAAGGTGTTGTAAAGCAAATACGTGAACAAGTAGAAATGGCAAATGGAGAAGCAGATAAAGGTGTTACAACGAATGAAAGTATTGAGGAAATGACTAATACTGTACATAAAGTTGTAGAAGCCGTGAATGACATCACGGAATTAGTGGAAAAACAAATGATCAGTGTCGAGAAAACATCGCTTAAATCACAAGAGGTAGCCGCTATAGCAGAAGAAACATCTGCAGGAGCTGCTGAAGTAGCTGCTTCAACTAACGAGCAAGTTGTTGTTATGGAAAATGTAGAAAAGTTAACAATTGACTTACAAGCACAAGCTGATAAGCTAAAGAAAACAATTACTCGTTTTCAGAAGTAGTTCATTCTAAAAACAAAATGAACATTTAGAAAAAGTGTAGATGTTAGCTTGTTCCTTTAGAACAAACATTCAATGTGAAAAGGAGACGATCAAGATGAAGGTAGCTATCGCATCAGATCACGGTGGTATGAATATTCGTGAAGAAATAAAATCATTGTTAGAAGAAATGGGTATTCCATATGAAGATTTTGGATGTGAGTGTTCAACGTCTGTTGATTATCCAGACTATGCTCTACCAGTAGCGGAAAAAGTTGCAAATGGCGAATTCGATAAAGGAATTTTAATTTGTGGGACAGGTATTGGTATGAGTATTGCTGCAAACAAAGTAAAAGGTATTCGTTGCGCGCTTGTACATGATTCTTTCAGTGCGAAAGCTACACGTGAGCACAATGATACAAATATGCTTGCTATGGGAGAACGCGTAATTGGACCAGGATTAGCAAGAGATATTGCAAAAATATGGTTAACTACTGATTTTGAAGGTGGACGCCACGAAAATCGATTGAATAAAATTACTCAATACGAGAATTCAAATCCATCGTTATAATAGGAGGTTTTTGTAGGGATGAAAGAGAGAGTAGATGCAACAGAATTAGAGAGTATGAAACAACAGCTGAAACAAGCTCTTTCTGATTTACAAGCTCACTCGAATTTTGCACGGTACAAACAACTTGTGATAGGTTGTAGTACAAGTGAAGTAGTGGGAGAGCAAATTGGAACAGCTGGGACGTTAGAAGTAGCAGAAGCAATATTTCATATCATAAATCAGTTTTCGAAGGAACATGATATCGCCATTGCTTATCAATGCTGTGAGCATTTAAATAGAGCACTTGTTGTTGAGACTTCTACGATGGAGAAGTTTGGTTATGAAGAAGTGTGTGTTGTGCCGGTCCAAGCTGCTGGCGGTGCACTCGCAACATGTGCTTATCAGAATTTAAATGAAGCTGTTTTAGTAGAACATATTCGTGCAGAGGCAGGAATAGATATTGGAGATACTTTCATAGGTATGCATTTGAAACAAGTTGCTGTACCTGTTCGTTCAATAACTAAAAATATAGGAAAAGCTCATCTAACTATGGCCGTTTCTCGTCCAAAACTAATTGGTGGAGTACGATCTGTATATGGAGACATAGATAGATAATCAATTTAAGACTGAGTCAAACGACCTATTATGGAAGCCTCTGATTATTTAAATATAAATCAGGGGCTTTAAAAAACGAATAATTAACGATATTTTTTTCGAAATGTTCGTCAATCAGTTATTTTGTTTTTCTTTACTTAGAAAAAGTTTAGGTACTATTCATGAGAAGACGAACGTGATAAAATGAAGTTGAATTTTCAAAAAGTTACGTGTGAATGCAAGGTTTTTGCAAATATGGCTATGCAATGATACTAGGAGGATGGCAATGAAACATTTAGTTGAGCAAGACAAACAAGTATTTGATGTAATTCAAAACGAATTAAAACGACAAAGAACAAAGATTGAATTGATTGCTTCTGAAAACTTTGTAAGTGAAGCAGTTATGGAAGCTCAAGGCTCTGTTTTAACAAATAAGTATGCAGAAGGTTATCCAGGTAAACGTTATTATGGTGGCTGTGAGCATGTAGACGTTGTAGAAGATTTAGCAAGAGACCGTGCAAAAGAAATCTTTGGAGCAGAGTATGTGAATGTTCAACCACATTCAGGTGCACAAGCGAATATGGCTGTCTATTTCACAATTCTAGAGCCAGGTGATACAGTTCTGGGAATGAACTTATCTCACGGTGGGCATTTAACGCATGGTAGCCATGTTAACTTCAGTGGGGTTCTTTATAACTTTGTAGAGTATGGTGTAGATGAAGTTACACATCGTATTGATTATGATGATGTTCGTGCTAAAGCTTTACAACATAAACCAAAATTAATCGTTGCTGGTGCTAGTGCATACCCTCGTGCAATTGATTTTAAGAAGTTTAGAGAGATTGCAGATGAAGTTGGTGCACTATTCATGGTGGATATGGCACATATTGCTGGATTAGTTGCAGTAGGATTACATGAAAACCCAGTACCTTACGCTGACTTTGTTACAACAACAACTCATAAAACATTGCGCGGACCTCGTGGCGGTATGATTCTTTGTAAAGAAGAATACGGTAAGCAAATCGACAAATCAGTTTTCCCTGGTGTTCAAGGTGGACCTTTAATGCATGTTATTGCAGCTAAAGCAGTTGCGTTAGGAGAAATACTACAAGATTCTTTCAAAGATTATGCTGCTAATATTATTAAGAACTCTAAACGTCTTGCTGAAGGCTTAAAGAAAGAAGGCTTCCGTTTAGTTTCTGACGGAACAGACAATCATTTAAATTTAGTAGACGTAAGTGGTTTCAATATTACTGGTAAAGTAGCGGAGCGTGTCCTTGACGATGTCGGTATCACTGTAAATAAAAATGCGATTCCATTCGATAAAGAAAAGCCATTTGTAACAAGTGGTATCCGTATCGGTACAGCAGCGGTAACGACTCGTGGTTTTGTAGAAGAAGACATGGATGAAATTGCTAGCCTAATTGGATTAGCATTGAAGAACCATGAAGATGAAGCAAAACTAGCTGAAGTAAAAGAACGTGCTGAAGCTTTATCAGGTAAATACGAGCTTTATCCATCTCTATAAAATTCAAAGCTACTAAGCGTAAATTTACGTTTAGTAGTTTTTTTGTGCGAGTTGAAGGGAAAACTATAATAACAAAACATTAACCGGTTAAAGAAAATATATTTCGTATGCATGTTTTCTTTTTACGATAAGAGTGAAGTTTTTCTAACATATGATTAAGATTATTGATACTTGCAAATTTTTTATGTAGAATTAACAGAAGTGTGTTTTTTGTAACCTAAAAATTCTTTCAAATAGAAAAGGAGAGATCCTCCATGGCAAAAGTTTATGTATTTGATCACCCATTAATTCAACACAAGCTTACATATATTCGTGATAAGTCAACCGGAACAAAAGAATTCCGTGAGCTTGTTGATGAAGTAGCAACTCTTATGGCATTTGAGATTACTCGTGATATGCCACTGAAAGAAGTACAAGTAGAAACTCCAGTTGAGGTATCAACATCTAAAGTTTTATCTGGTAAAAAATTAGGTATCGTTCCAATTCTGCGTGCTGGTATCGGTATGGTTGAAGGAATTCTAAAGTTAATCCCTGCTGCAAAGGTTGGGCATATCGGCCTGTATAGAGATCCTAAAACATTTATGCCAGTAGAATACTATGTGAAATTGCCTAGCGATGTAGAAGAAAGAGAATTCATCGTAGTAGATCCAATGCTTGCAACGGGTGGTTCAGCTATTGAAGCGATTAACTCACTTAAGAAGCGTGGAGGAAAAAATATTAAGTTTATGTGCTTAATTGCTGCTCCAGAAGGTGTAGAAGCATTACAAAAAGCACATGATGACGTTGATATTTATATTGCAGCACTTGATGAAAAACTAAACGAAAAAGGCTATATTGTTCCAGGTCTAGGCGATGCGGGTGACCGTTTGTTCGGAACAAAATAGAAAAGGTGATATTATGGCCCAGCGAATTAAGGTAATGACAATCTTCGGGACGAGACCTGAAGCTATTAAGATGGCTCCATTAGTTTTAGAACTTCAAAAGCAATCTCAGCATTTTGAATCGATTGTAACCGTAACTGCTCAACACCGCCAAATGCTGGATCAAGTTCTAGAAATCTTTGATATTAAACCTGATCATGATTTAAATATTATGAAAGACCGTCAAACATTGATTGATGTCACAACTCGCGGTTTAGAAGGTTTAGATAAAGTTATGAAAGAAGTACAACCAGATATCGTGCTTGTTCATGGTGATACAACAACAACATTTATTGCAGCACTTGCAGCATTCTATAACAAAATTGTTGTAGGTCATGTTGAAGCAGGATTACGTACTTGGAATAAGTACTCACCATTCCCGGAAGAAATGAATCGTCAGCTAACGGGTGTTATGGCAGACCTACATTTCTCTCCAACAACTAAATCTGCTGAGAATTTATTGAATGAAAATAAAGATAAAGATTCTATCTTTATTACTGGTAATACAGCGATTGATGCTCTTTCAACGACTGTTAAGGAAGAGTATAGCCATCCTGTATTAGATAAGCTTGGAAATGATCGTCTGATTTTATTGACAGCTCATCGCCGCGAGAATTTAGGCCAACCTATGAGAAATATGTTCAGAGCAGTTAAACGAATTGTTGATGAACATGATGATGTACAAGTTATCTATCCAGTTCATTTAAATCCAGTTGTACGTGAACTTGCGGATGAAGTTTTAGGAAATGATCCTAGAATTCAATTAATTGAGCCTTTAGACGTTTACGACTTCCATAACTTTGCTTCAAGAGCTCACTTGATTCTAACTGATTCAGGTGGTGTACAAGAAGAGGCTCCTTCACTTGCGGTTCCAGTATTGGTTCTTCGTGATACGACAGAGCGACCAGAAGGAATTGAAGCTGGTACATTGAAGCTTGCAGGTACGGAAGAAGAAACAATCTATAGTATGGCTAAAGAGCTATTAACAAATCAAGAAGCGTATGAAGCAATGGCGCATGCAGCTAATCCATATGGAGATGGAAAAGCTTCAGAACGTATTGCCGAAGCTATTCGCTTCTATTTCAAACAAACAGAAGAAGAACCAAAACCTTATAATCCTTTAGAGAAATAAGTGATCTATGAATTAAGGTTTAAAAAGCACATCGTATGACGGTGTGCTTTTTTTATTTAATTTAAGCTTATTATTTTGAAATTTTGCATACATCTTCTTGGTTTAGTCACAATAAAGAGAGGAGGAATCTGGCATGAAAAAAAATTTTTTTCTTCTATTAATAATATTATCTGTCTGTATAATTATTTTTTCAAAGCCTGTTATATCGATTGAAAATAAAAAAGAGGATAATAGTAATGAGCAAATAATTGCTATTGTTACAGCTACTAGCCTACAAGCTTTTAATGAGAAATTACACATTGCTCGACATTTTCCTGGTATAACGGTAAGGAGAGTATTTCGTCACGCATTGGATGGCTTCTCTATAGAAGGGAAGAGGGAAGATATAACAAAATTTAAACGCGCAATAGGTGATAGTTATTTGCATGAAGCCGTTTCCTACACAATGACGATTAATGATAGCGTTCCTTTTATAGGAGGTAGAGCTATTAGAGGACTATACGATGAACGTGGGCAGAGATTAACAGGAAAAGGTGTGAAGGTTGGCGTTATTGATACAGGAATCGATTATACACATCCTGATTTGAAGCGAGTTTATAAAGGTGGTAAGGATTTAATCGATGGTGATAACGATCCTATGGAAACGCTTTCTCCTTCTTACTTTGCAACATTGCATGGAACCCATGTGGCCGGCATTATTGGGGCAAATGGAAAAATGAATGGTGTTGCTCCAGAGGCAGAAATATATGCCTACCGGGCATTAGGGCCTGGTGGTTCAGGAACCTCGGAAGGAATTATTGCTGCTATTGATGCTGCTATTTCTGACAAGATGGATATTGTTAACTTGTCATTAGGAAACACGATTAACGGTCCGGACTTACCCATCACATTAGCATTAAACAAAGCGGTTAAATTAGGTATAACAGCCGTTGTTTCAAGTGGTAATTCTGGTCCAAAGCCATGGACAGTTGGATCCCCTGGAACATCAACAAAAGCCATTTCAGTAGGTGCTTCTTATCCTCCTGTTAGACAACCCTTTCTACAAGTAGGCATAGGAAACAGTCGCTTAAGAATACTATTACAGCAAATATACGGTGCGAAAGAATGGAGTTATTATCCTTCAAAACAGCTTGTTGATGGTGGGTATGGTACGAAGGAAGAATTGAAGTCGGCAAAAGGAAATTTAGTTTTAATCAAAAGAGGAAAGCAAAGTTTGCAAAAAAAAATAAAGAATGCTGAAGAGAATGGCGCAGTTGGTGTAATCATTTACAATGATGTTGAAGGAAGTTTCATTGGAAGTATAACAGAAGATGTTAGCATTCCTGCGGTAACAATTGAGAAGAAGGATGGTATGCAGATAAAGAAGCTTTTACAATCAAATCGAAAAATGCTTGTGCAAACAGTTTGGTTAAAGGAACAAGATCATCTTGCCTCCTTTAGTTCACGAGGGCCTGTAACAGTTAGTTGGGAAATTAAGCCGGATGTAGTAGCGCCTGGAGTTGCTATTGATAGTACTGTCCCTGGCGGATATTTAGCCTTACAAGGAACCAGTATGGCAGCTCCACATGTAGCGGGTGCAGCAGCCTTATTGAAACAAGCTCATCCAGAATGGAAACCAGATCAAATAAAATCAGCACTTATGTCTACTGCGAAGCTACTGAAGAAAACAGATGGTGAGTACTATAAAACCTATGAACAAGGATCGGGGCGTATACAGGTAGATAAAGCCGTTAAAGCAGATACTTTTTTTTACCCTAATTCGTTAACTTTTGGATTGTTTAATCGTCAGGCTGGTGAGGCTCAGCATGTGAGAGAATTGACTGTAGAGAACAAAAGTAAATTTTCCAAGCATTATTCTTTTCATATTCCGAAAGATGATGTAGGTTTATTATGGAGAGTACCGTTCTCATTTACACTTAAACCAAATGAGAAAAGGAAAGTCTTTATTTCGTTATCTGTAAATAGTAATAAAATGACGAAAGGTGTTTATGAAGGATACTTTCTTGTGAAAGAGGGGATTAACAATTTACATATCCCATATATATACATGAAAGAGGAGCCTGAATATCCACGGATTATGGGATTTTTCTTTAGTTCTGGAGATACTCCTGATACTTATAAGTACGAAATGTATGTTCCAGGAGGAGGAGATGAGCTGACCATTGCTCTATATGAATATGATACATATCGATATGTGGGGTTACTTGATCAAGCAAATCCACTTCCGAAAGGATTGATACAGAAAAGTTTTAAACGGGTAGAGTTGCCACCTGAGGGTGTTTACCACGCAATTCTTATGGTAAAAAAAGGGAATAATAGTGAAGAATACCATAAAATAATTCAAATAAACTAACTAATTGTAAAAATTTATGAAAGTGTGAATATCTGATTAAAATGATTTTCCGCGTATTGTAAATTCCGTAACACGTTCATTGACAACATAAAGAGCCTATTGTATTATAACAAAGGATGTAAATTGATAGGGTTTTCAAAAAATTTTGTATAATTCAGTTTACAACCTACTCATGTTGTTAAGAGTAGTAACTCGTTATAGGTAAAAACCATCATTTACCAAACATCTTGGGAGAAAAATGTCTTATTTTTGTCGATTTTTTGTAGATAAATTGTGAAATTTTTGTCGACACATTTGACGAAAAATCATATAGAATGATTAGTATTCTACATTTTATGTGAAAGCTAATCTAATAGTAAATTTACTGCTAGAATTTTTATGACATACATAAAAGGTAGGGTCCCTAACAATGGACCGCGTAAATTTTAGTGTTGCTTAATAACATATACTTAGGAGATTAATCAAAAAATGCAAGAATTGCAGTTGTTAATGAAAGCACAGCTAAAATATATATTGTATATATTAGCTTTGTTTGTTCTCGGATGGGGATTTACAGATTATAAATCTGTGTTTGCAGGCCTAATTCTAGGAACCGTAGTTGGCTTATTCAACTTATGGGTATTAGCTAAGAGGTCAATGAAAATTGGACAAGCTGCAGTAGAAGGTAAGAAGGTTCGTTCCGCAGGAAGTTTTTCTAGGTATGCCTCTGCTATATTAGCGACTTTGATTGCTATGGAGTTCCCCGAACACATTAGCATCATCGGTACTGTATTGGGATTAGTGACAGCTACGGTTGTCGTAACTATAGTTTTTATTATCCAAAAATATAACGTCAATAACGAGGAAGAGAGGTGAATACTCTTGAATCATGGAGCTCCTATTGTTGAATTTGCGGGATTGCAGTTTAATCTGGCAAATAGCCTGATGATTGTAGTAGCGTCTGTAATAACATTCCTTATTGCTTTCTTTGCTACTCGTAACTTACAGCTCAAACCTACGGGTAAACAGAACTTTATCGAGTGGGTATTAGATTTTATTAAGAATATGATTAACAGTGCCATGGATTGGAAATCAGGTGCTCGATTCCTAATGTTAGGAATGACCTTGATTACGTATATCTTTATTTCTAACGTAATGGGTCTACCATTTAGTTTGGTGGTGGGACCTGAACATATCCTTTGGTGGAAATCGCCAACTGCTGATCCGGCGGTAACGTTATCATTATCACTTATGATATTAGCGTTAACGCACTATTATGGAATCAGAATGAAAGGGATAGGTAACTACGGTAGAAGCTACTTCCAGCCAATGGGTTTCTTATTCCCAATTAAAATTATGGAAGAATTTGCGAATACATTAACCTTAGGTCTTCGACTTTACGGTAACATTTTCGCAGGTGAAATTCTTCTAGGTTTACTAGCAGGTATAGGTGGTGCTAGTATATTAGGATTCTTCGGTGCAGTCGTTCCTATGGTTGCATGGCAAGCCTTCTCTATTTTCGTTGGTGGAATCCAAGCGTTTATCTTTACAATGTTAACAATGGTTTACTTAGCTCATAAAGTGGCTGATGACCATTAATTATAAAAATAAGTAAAAAATAAGTAAAAAATAATACTAATTAATTTTTAGGAGGATATTTAACATGGGTCTTATAGCAGCTGCAATTGCAATCGGATTAGGTGCAATAGGTGGAGGTATTGGTAATGGTTTAGTTATCTCCCGTACAATTGAAGGGGTTGCTCGTCAACCAGAACTTAAAGGTACTTTACAAACTCTAATGTTCATCGGTGTTGGTTTAGTAGAGGTAGTTCCAATTATCGCTGTAGTTATTTCGTTCATGGTTCTTGGTAGATAATTTCTCTAAAAGGTAAAAATGGCGAAGATCATTACCATAGACCTTCGCCTTTACTTTATGCTTCTTAAAACATACAAACTTATGTATTAAATAAATGATTTTTTTCTTTAGGTTATCATTTTCGAACTACTCTTTGAAAGGAGTGAACCAATCGTGTTAACGAATAGTTTTGTATTAGGTGCTGGTGCTGGCTTTAATGGTGGAGACATGCTTGTTCAATTAGTGTGTTTTATTATCTTGTTAGCATTACTAAGAAAGTTCGCGTGGGGACCGCTTGTTAATATGATGAAACAACGTGAAGAACACGTTGCAAATGAAATCGATGCAGCAGAGAAAACACGTGCTGAAGCGAAGAAATATCTTGAAGAGCAACGCGCTCTAGTTAAACAATCGCGTGAAGAAGCGCAAACTTTAATTGAAAACGCGAAGAAGCATGGTGAAGTACAACGTGAAGAAATCGTTGTTGCTGCTCGTGCGGAAGCAGATCGACTTAAAGAAAATGCGAAACGTGAAATCATTACTGAGAAAGAAAAAGCTGTTGCAGCATTACGTGAGCAAGTAGCTTCATTATCAGTTCTTATTGCTTCTAAAGTAATTGAGAAGGAACTTACAGTAGCAGATCAAGATAAGTTAATCAATGAATATCTTCAAAAGGCAGGAGAAGAGCGATGAGCAATACTATAGTAGCGAAACGTTATGCAACGGCTCTTTTAGAAATTGCAAAAGAAAAGAATATTCTTGATCAATTAACTGAAGAAGCTCGCACTGTGAATGAAGTATTCACTTCAAATCCAGAGATTGCTTCTTTCTTAAAGCATCCAAAAGTATCGTCTCAACAAAAAAAGCAATTTATCACAGAATCATTTGCAAGTGTTTCTCAAGAAATGAAAAATACGCTAATGTTAATGATTCAACGTCAACGAATTGATGAAATCAAGCAAATGGCTGCTGATTTAGTTGATTTGATTAATGATGTGAAATCTGTAGCAGAAGCGACAGTCTATACAACTAGACCACTTACAGATGCAGAACGTGAAGCAGTTTCAACTGTTTTTGCAGAAAAAATCGGAAAACAATCTTTAAAAATAGATAATATTGTTGATCGTGATTTAATCGGTGGAATTAAACTTCGTATCGGAAACCGTATTTTTGATGGAAGTGTAAGCGGTAAGCTACAACGATTAGAACGACAACTGTTAGCTTAAACAATCGAAGATAGGGGTGAATTTCATGAGCATTAAAGCTGAAGAAATCAGTGCGCTGATAAAAAAGCAAATTGAAAACTATCAGTCAGAGATCGAAGTAAGCGATGTAGGTACAGTTATCTCAGTTGGTGACGGTATCGCACGTGTTCATGGTCTTGATAATGTAATGGCTGGAGAGCTTGTTGAGTTCTCAAACGGTGCTATGGGTATGGCACAAAACCTTGAGTCAAATAACGTTGGTATCGTTATTCTTGGACCTTTCGCAGAAATTCGTGAAGGTAGCGATGTTAAACGTACAGGTCGTATCATGGAAGTTCCTGTAGGTGAAGCATTAATTGGACGTGTAGTAAATTCACTAGGCCAACCAGTTGATGGTTTAGGTCCTATCAACACTACAAAAACTCGACCAATTGAAAGTCCAGCAACAGGTGTAATGGATCGTAAATCTGTAGATCAACCATTACAAACAGGTATTAAAGCGATCGATGCTCTTGTACCAATCGGACGTGGTCAACGTGAGTTAATCATCGGAGACCGTCAAACTGGTAAAACATCTGTAGCAATCGATACAATCTTGAACCAAGCGGATCAAGATATGATTTGTATCTATGTTGCTATTGGTCAAAAAGAATCAACAGTTCGTTCAACAGTTGAAACTTTACGTAAGAACGGTGCTTTAGATTACACAATCGTTGTAACAGCATCGGCTTCTCAACCAGCACCATTACTATTCCTAGCTCCTTATGCTGGTGTAGCTATGGGTGAAGAATTCATGTTTAATGGTAAGCATGTTCTGATTGTATATGATGATTTATCAAAACAAGCAGCTGCATACCGTGAACTTTCACTATTATTACGTCGTCCTCCAGGTCGTGAAGCATTCCCAGGGGATGTATTCTACTTACACTCACGTCTATTAGAACGTGCTGCAAAATTGAATGATACGCTAGGTGGAGGTTCTATTACTGCACTTCCATTCGTTGAAACGCAAGCGGGGGATATCTCAGCTTACATTCCGACAAACGTAATTTCAATTACTGATGGACAAATCTTCTTACAATCTGATCTTTTCTTCTCTGGTGTTCGTCCAGCGATCAATGCGGGTCTTTCAGTATCTCGTGTTGGTGGATCAGCTCAAATTAAAGCAATGAAAAAAGTTGCTGGTACATTACGTCTTGACTTAGCTTCTTTCCGTGAGCTAGAAGCGTTTGCTCAATTCGGTTCTGACCTTGATAAAGCAACTAAAGCGAAACTTGATCGTGGTGCTCGTACAGTAGAAGTACTGAAACAAGATCTAAATAAACCACTTAAAGTTGAGAAACAAGTAATGATTCTTTTCGCTTTAACTCGTGGTCATTTAGATGATATAGCTGTTGCTGATATTCGCCGATTTGAAGCAGAATATTTAAGCTGGTTAGATCACAACCACACTGCATTGTTAGATGAAATTCGTACAACAGGTAACTTACCTAAAGAAGACGCAATTAATGCTGCTATCGCTGAGTTCAAGAAAACTTTCGTAGCAAAAGCATAATATCTAACAATTTGAAAAGGGTGGTGAGAAAGAATGGCATCTTTACGCGATATTAAATCTCGTATTACATCTACTAAGAAGACGAGTCAAATTACTAAAGCGATGGAAATGGTATCTGCTTCCAAGTTAAACCGTGCTGAAGCAAATGCGAAATCATTTGTTCCTTACATGGAGAAAATTCAAGAAGTAGTTGCGAACATTGCTGTAGGAACATCTGGGGTTAAGAACCCTATGCTAGTGTCTCGTCCAGTAAAGAAAACGGGTTATATTGTTATCACATCCGACCGTGGATTAGCGGGAGCCTATAATAGTAGCGTTCTCCGTCAAGTCTTTCAAACAATTAAGCAACGCCACAAATCTGAAGATGAATACGGCATTATCGCTATGGGTCGTGTTGGACGCGATTTCTTTAAATCACGTGGGATGAATGTAGTACTAGATATTACAGGTATCTCTGACCAACCATCATTTAGCGATATAAGTGATGTAACGAGACAAACAGTTGGAATGTTCTCTGATGGAACATTTGATGAACTGTATATTCATTACAATCACTTCGTAAGTAAAATATCATCTGAAGTGACTGAGAAGAAGCTTCTTCCATTATCGGATTTAGCTGTTTCTTCTAAGTTAACATCATATGAATTTGAACCTTCACCTGAAGAAATTTTGGAAGTTCTTCTTCCACAATACGCGGAAAGCTTAATTTATGGTGCATTACTTGATGGTAAAGCTAGTGAACATGCTTCTCGTATGACAGCTATGAAGAGTGCTACTGACAATGCTGCAGATTTAATTAGCAATCTTTCATTAGTATATAACCGTGCTAGACAAGCTGCGATTACACAAGAAATCACTGAGATTGTCGGTGGCGTGGCAGCATTAGAATAGAATTAATTATATGACGAGGGAAAAGCATTGAGCTTCCACTTGTTCTTGAATAAATAGATCGTGTTGTAAAAGTAATGATAGGAGGGAAAACGATGAATAAAGGACGCATTTCTCAAGTAACGGGTCCAGTTATCGACGTACAGTTTGAAAGCGGAAAGCTTCCTCAACTATACAATGCATTAGTAGTAAAAAATGCAGCAACTGGCGATTCCCTAACATTAGAAGTTGCCCTTCATTTAGGCGATGATACAGTTCGTACTGTTGCGATGGCTTCTACTGACGGTATCACTCGTGGAGCTGAGGCTGTAGATACTGGTGCTCCAATTTCTGTACCAGTAGGAGATGTAACATTAGGGCGTGTATTTAACGTATTAGGTGAAAATATTGACTTGTTTGATCCACTACCAACAGATGTACGTAGAGATCCAATTCATAGACAAGCACCAACGTTTGAACAACTTTCTACTCAAGTAGAAATCTTAGAAACAGGTATTAAAGTAGTAGACTTACTTGCACCATATATCAAAGGTGGAAAAATCGGTCTATTCGGTGGAGCGGGTGTTGGTAAAACAGTTCTTATCCAAGAACTTATCAACAATATCGCACAAGAGCATGGTGGTATTTCTGTATTCGCGGGTGTTGGTGAACGTACTCGTGAAGGAAATGACTTATTCCATGAAATGAGTGATTCAGGCGTTATCAAGAAAACTGCCATGGTATTCGGACAAATGAATGAGCCACCTGGAGCACGTATGCGTGTTGCACTTAGTGGTCTTACAATGGCTGAATATTTCCGTGATGAGCAAGGCCAAGACGTGTTATTCTTTATCGATAACATCTTCCGCTTTACTCAAGCAGGTTCTGAGGTATCTGCGTTACTTGGACGTATGCCATCTGCCGTTGGTTACCAACCAACTCTTGCAACTGAGATGGGTCAACTTCAAGAGCGTATCACATCTACAAGCGTAGGTTCAGTTACATCTATCCAAGCGATTTATGTACCAGCCGATGACTATACGGATCCGGCTCCAGCGACAACTTTCGCTCACTTAGATGCAACTACAAACTTAGAGCGTAAACTTTCTGAAATGGGTATTTACCCTGCGGTGGATCCTCTTGCTTCAACTTCTCGTGCATTGTCACCAGAAATCGTTGGAGAAGAGCACTATGAAATTGCTCGTAATGTTCAACAAACATTACAAAAATATAAAGAGCTACAAGATATCATTGCAATCTTAGGTATGGATGAGCTTTCTGAAGATGACAAGTTAGTCGTTGCACGTGCTCGTCGTATTCAAAACTTCTTATCACAAAACTTCCACGTTGCGGAGCAGTTTACTGGTCAACCAGGTTCTTACGTTCCTGTTAAAGAAACAGTACAAGGCTTTAAGGAAATCTTAGAGGGTAAATACGATGACCTTCCTGAGGATGCTTTCCGTCTAGTTGGACGTATTGAAGAAGTAGTAGAAAAAGCAAAAGCAATGGCTTAATAAAGGGACCTAGGAGGGTATGAAATGAAGACGATAGAAGTCAATGTTGTTACTCCCAATGGCCCAGTATATAGCGGTGAAGTCGAAATGGTGAGCACAAAAGCTCAAAGTGGGGAGCTAGGTATTCTACCAGGCCATATTCCAATGGTTGCTCCTTTAAGAATCGGTGCAGTTCGTCTTAAAAAGGATGGAAAAACAGAATTCGTTGCAGTAAGTGGTGGATTTTTAGAAGTACGTCCTGACAAAATCACTATTCTTGCTCAAACAGCAGAACTAGCAGATCATATTGATCTTGCTAGAGCGATTTCTGCAAGAGATCGTGCTGAGCGTCGTGTTCAAGATAAGCAAGACAATGTGGACTCTAAGCGTGCAGAGCTTGCTTTAAAGCGTGCCATTAATCGTATTTCAGTATATGAGAGCCTGAAGTAAAATAAAAAAAGAGGTCGTTGTGAAGGAATAATCTTTCACAATGACCTCTTTTTTGATGAGATATAGATAAGTTTGCTCGATGTTTAATCTTACAACTTAGATATCTGCCGCATAGCTCCTTTTGGGCTTGCATAAATATTGAAGTAGGAAGATTTTCAAGATGTTGAATATGTCCTCCGACTGAAAAGAATTGGTGCAAGTTTTGTGTGTTTTAAGGAGCTTTTGAACGTGTCGACACTCTTTTGTAACAATGTTATAATGTACATAATTTCATATTATGTTATTTTTTGGTGTCTAACTCCAGCACCCAGCTCCTAGTGGACTTCGCCAACCTCCCTACGATAAGTCAACTAAGAAATGCTGAAACGGCCCGTTCAGCCCCGCTGTCATAAGACGAATCACACAGGAAATCCTGATTTCCGAAGTGATTTGGCNNGGGGCTGGCCGTTGAAGCTGGACAATCGATGTGCTTATCAACTCTTCGTGTTTCCTTTATCTCGGTCGGTGGTCGAAAGAAGATACGGAGCAAAACGGGTGCTTGCGCTTTTCTTGGTGTTTTAGAGTAGGGAGTAAAGCTCGCTATTCTTTTACATATTACAAAAAATCAAAGGGGGAGGGGCATGGAATTATTAAACTGGTATCAGAATAATTATCTGATTGTCTTTGTTTTTCTATGTCTAGGGGTATTGCTACCAATTGTAGCTCTTTTTTTGGGCAAGCTGTTAAGGCCTTATAAGCCTAGTGCAGCGAAGTATACAACGTACGAGAGTGGAATAGAACCGTTCCATGATTCAAGGGTGCAATTTAATGTGCGTTATTATATGTTTGCCCTATTGTTCGTCATCTTTGACGTGGAAACTGTATTTCTTTATCCGTGGGCAGTGGCCTATGAGGAGCTTGGAATTTTTGCGTTAATAGAAATGCTAATCTTTGTAGTTATGTTATTAATTGGTCTCATCTATGCTTGGAAAAAGAAGGTGTTAAAATGGACCTAAAGTTAGATGGAATTTCTACGCAAGAAATGGACAGTTTACGACAAAATATTTTCTTATCTACTTTGGAGCAAATGAAAGCTTGGGCTAGAAGTAATTCACTATGGCCGATGACGTTTGGTCTTGCTTGTTGTGCTATTGAAATGATGGGTGTAGGCTCATCACATTATGATTTAGATCGTTTTGGATCGTTCTTTCGTACATCGCCACGCCAATCAGATGTTATGATCGTTTCTGGTACTGTTACGAAGAAAATGGCCCCGATTGTAAGGAGGCTATATGATCAGATGCCAGAGCCGAAATGGGTAATAGCTATGGGCTCATGTGCAACAGCAGGAGGTCCTTATGTTAAATCCTATTGTGTTGTGAAAGGTGTCGATCAAATCGTTCCAGTTGATGTTTATATTCCTGGATGTCCACCGAATCCAGCTGCTTTAATGTATGGGATAAATAAATTACGTGAGAAAATCCGCTACGAAGCTAAGACTGGGAAGCGGGTGATGTAGCGTGAGTGAGAAAGATATAGAGAAAGTAAAGAAAGAAAAAATAACCACTGATGATAAAGACTCTACTGCACCAGAAACGAGTTATCAGAAGCTTGATCAAGAACCAGTAAATAAACCAAACCTTAACCCCCTCGAATCTACAAAAGATCAAGTTAAAGAAACTGTACAATCTAAACCATCCGCAGAAGCTAATAAAGCTGATATATCACCAGAAAAGGAAAAAGCTATTGCCGCTGCAAAAGCAAAAGCTGCCGCGATGGCAAAAGCGCGTGCTGCTAAAGCAGCGAAAGAGAATGAAGAAGAAGTATTAGAACCTTCACATAATCAACCATTACTAGAAAAGTATGTGAAAATTATCGAAGAACACTTAGGTAAGAATACTTTGGAAGATTTTTATATTAATAGATTATCTAAGCATGTGCCTACATTGATTGTGAAGCAAGAAAGTTATTTTGATTTAGCAACTGTTTTAAAGAATCATTCGGAGCTCCAATTTGATTATTTAGTTGAGTTGCACGGAACAGATTTCGTAACGTATATGGAAGTCTATGTATACTTGTATGCGCTATCATTTTATCATCCCATTGTCGTTAAAGTGAAATTGGATCGCAATCAACCTAGTATTCCATCGATTGTATCATTATGGGATGGCGCAAATTGGCCTGAATGTGAAGCCTATGATTTATTAGGGATACGTTTTGAAAACCACCCGGATTTGAAACGGATACTTTTAGGTGAAGATTGGGTTGGATACCCACTAAGAAAAGACTATGAGCCGCATGATGTGGAGGTGTAACAGATGATACGCACGGAAGAAATGCTATTAAATGTTGGCCCTCAGCATCCTAGTACACACGGAGTCTTTCGTCTTGTTCTGAAAATCGATGGAGAAATTATAACTGAAGCGACCCCTGTTATAGGTTATTTACATCGTGGAACAGAAAAGATAGCAGAGAACTTGCAGTACACGCAAATCATTCCTTACACTGATCGGTTAGATTATATCGCTGGTATGACTAATAACTATGTATTATGTCATGCGGTGGAAACGATGATGGGAGCAGAAATACCAGATCGTGCTGAATATTTACGCGTATTATCGATGGAACTTGGAAGAATATCGAGTCATTTAGTATGGTGGGGTACGTATTTATTAGACATTGGTGCCATAAGTCCATTTTTGTATGCGTTTCGTGAAAGGGAAATGATTCTTAATCTATTAAATGAACTGTCTGGAGCGCGTTTAACATTTAACTATATGCGTGTTGGTGGTGTGAAATGGGATGCACCAGATGGATGGATTGAGAAGGTTGGAGATTTCGTTCCGTATATGCGAGAACAGCTCGCTGGTTATCATGAACTGGTAACAGGTAACGAAATTTTCATGAATCGTATTAAAGGAGTAGGTGTGTATACGAAAGAAGATGCGCTGAATTACTCCCTAAGCGGTGCTAATTTAAGAAGTACAGGTGTGAAATGGGATCTTCGTAAGAATGAACCATATAGCATCTATGATCGTTTCACATTTGATGTACCTACTCGACAAGAAGGTGATGCTTGGGCTAGATACCACTGTCGTCTTGAAGAAATTGAAGAGTCACTGAAGATTATTGAACAAGCGGTTGAACAATTTCCAAGTGAAGGTGCCATAATGGGAAAAGTACCGAGGATTATTAAAGCGCCTGCTGGAGAAGCGATAGTTAGAATTGAATCTCCAAGAGGGGAAATAGGCTGTTATATTTCAAGCGATGGAAAAAAAGAGCCATATCGATTGAAATTCCGACGTCCGTCATTTTATAACCTTCAAATTTTGCCAAAATTATTGAAGGGAGAAAATATTGCAAACCTCATCGTGATTTTAGGGGCAATCGATATTGTTCTAGGGGAGGTAGATGGATAATGGTTGAAGATTTAATTCATTCTCCAGCGGGATTAATGAATTTTGGTATCTTTTTTCTATTAGCCACAGCGTTTTTACTCGTACTATTAGCCTTTGTAACATATGCTATTTTAGCGGAACGGAAAGTCATGGGATTTATGCAATTACGTTATGGTCCTAATCATGTTGGTGGAAGATGGGGCTTATTGCAAACAGTAGCAGATGTTTTAAAGCTTCTTCTTAAAGAAGATATTATTCCTAAAATGGCTGATCGACCATTGTTCATACTGGCACCGGTTATTGCGTTTACACCTGCTTTTATGGTGTTAGCAACAATCCCATTTACGGACAAATTCCAATTCGCAGATATTGGAATTGGCTTATTATACTATATTGCGATATCGGGTATTACAACAGTTGGTATAGTAGCTGGTGGATGGGCATCGAATAATAAGTATGCACTTCTCGGGGGAATGCGTGCTGCTGCGCAGATGATTTCATATGAAATTCCACTTGTTATGTCTGTTGTAGGTGTTATTTTGATTACTGGAAGCTTAAACTTAAACGACATTGTAGCAGCTCAAGAGAATTATTGGTTTATTGTTATGCAACCGCTGGCTTTTATTATTTTTATCATCGCTTCTGTTTCCGAATTGAACCGGACACCGTTCGATTTACCTGAAGCTGAATCAGAGCTAGTAGCTGGTTTTCATACAGAATATTCTGGTTTTCGATGGGCGTTCTTTATGTTAGCGGAGTATGTGTATTTATTCGCGATGGGTGCTTTAACAACCGTGTTATTTTTAGGTGGTTGGTTACCGTTATTTTCGTTTCTTGATTTCATCCCTGGAGCTGTTTGGTTTACGGTCAAATTTAGTGTTGTTATTTTTGTTTTAATCTGGATTCGTGCCTCGTTTCCACGTATGCGTGCTGACCAGTTGATGGAGTTTGGGTGGAAGGTATTGCTTCCATTAGCATTAGCTAATATCTTTATTACGGCCATTTTGAAAGAGTTGTTTTAAGTGAATAGTTCAGCTATACCGATAAGGGGTGCTAAAAATGCTTGGACTTGCTAAAGGTTTAAAATACACATTGAAGAACTTGTCACGGAAAAAAGTGACCTATGATTATCCGAATGAACCGTTACCTTTACCTGATCGCTATCGAGGGATTCAGAAGTTTTATCCTGAGAAATGTACAGTTTGTAATCAGTGTGCAAATATTTGTCCGACAGATTGTATTACGTTGTTTGGGAGTAAGCATCCTGATCCATCGAAGAAGGGGAAGGTTATTGAAACATTTGATATAAACTTTGAGATTTGTATTCTATGTGATTTGTGCACGGAGGTTTGCCCGACTGAAGCGATTATTATGTCGAATAATTTCGAGTTAGCCGAATTTAGTAGAGATCAATTATTTAAGAATCTTGAATGGTTAGATGAAAATGATACAAACCTCAGAAAGGAGAATAAGCCATGAACCTTTCTGGTGAAATGATTGCCTTTATCATGTTGGCACTTGTAGCTGTAATAGGAGGAATCCTGCTGCTGAATTTACAGAAAGTTGTGCATATGGTGATGGCGGTTGTATTTACATTTATTAGTATTGCAGGATTATATATTTTGCTCTCAGCTGAGTTTCTAGCAGCGGTTCAAATTTTAATTTATTCAGGCGCGATTACGATTATGATGCTCTTTGGTATTATGCTCACCAAACACAACGATCAAGAAGAAGAGAAGGGAAACCGTCTTCGAAAATGGTCTGTTTTACTTGGAATCGCAGGTTTTGCAGGAGCTGTATATGTTGGTATTTATAATCTTGATATACCAGTTGAAGTATCGAACTTACACGAAAACAATACAAAACAAATAGGGATCGAGCTTTTTTCGAAGTATGTCATTCCTTTTGAATTAGTTTCGGTCCTATTATTGGTTGCATTAATCGGGGCAGTCATCTTAGCAAAAAGAGATTCAAAAGAGGAGGCGGAGAAATAATGTCTACTATTCCTCTTTCTGCGTATTTAGTGCTAGCCCTTGTTCTGTTTTGCATAGGTCTATATGGTGCATTAACGAAAAAGAATATTGTAATAGTATTGCTTTGTATTGAAGTGATGTTAAATGCAGTTAATATCAATCTAGTCGCTTTCAGTAAGTTTGGGCTTACTCCATCTATCACTGGTCAAGTTTTCTCTTTGTTTACGATATCTGTTGCTGCTGCTGAAGTAGCTGTTGGATTGGCTATTTTGATTGCATTATATCGCAATAAAAAATCAGTAAATATACATGATATAGATTCAATGAAAAATTAGATTGTGTGAAGCTCATGTTAAAAGAAAAGACGTGCACAGTGTAAGTTAAAGAGCCTTTGCACGTTTAAGAAGGGGATTCTATACGATGGAGAATGCTTGGATTATACCGCTACTCCCGCTATTCTCATTCTTGTTCCTTCTTCTATTCGGTAAGAGATTAAGAGAATTAAGCGCTTATGTAGGTATTGCTCTTACGCTAGGTTCTTTGATCTATTCATTGTCGGTGCTCATTGAAAGATTATCAGAGCCCACTTATAAGGCCGAAGCCAATTGGCTAACAATAGGGGATGTGCAATTAACAGCGGGATTTGAAATTAATCAATTAAATGCATTAATGCTGGTGATTGTGTCACTTGTCAGCTTCCTTGTTCATACGTATTCGAAAGAATATATGCGTGGCGATGAGCGATTTTCTGTGTTTTATGCATATTTAGGTTTATTTACATTTGCGATGTTAGGATTGGTTATTTCACCAAATTTACTACAATTATATGTTTTTTGGGAGCTGGTTGGATTAGGTTCTTTCTTGCTAATTGGTTTTTACTTTTATAAGAAAGAAGCGAAAGCAGCTGCTAAGAAAGCATTTATTATGACAAGAATTGGTGATGTTGGTTTATTTATCGGGATGATGCTTCTATTCTGGGAAGTTGGTAGCTTTGAGTTTGATGTGATCTTTGAAGCCGTTGGCGCTGGCGTTGTTTCAGCGAGTATGATTACATTAACCGCTATTCTCATTTTTATTGGAGCTATGGGGAAATCAGGTCAGTTTCCTCTTCATTCATGGCTTCCAGATGCGATGGAAGGTCCAACTCCTGTTTCTGCTTTAATTCATGCTGCGACTATGGTAGCCGCTGGGGTATATCTTGTTGCAACAATGTTTCCGCTGTTTTCAGCAAGTGAAACAGCATTAACGACAGTAGCGGTAGTTGGAGGAATTACTGCGATATTTGCAGCTACAATAGGCGTTGTTCAGAAGGATATTAAGCGAATACTGGCTTATTCAACTGTGAGCCAGCTCGGTTATATGATGTTAGCTTTAGGATCAGCAGGTTATGTAGCAGGTGTATTTCATCTTATGACACATGCTTTCTTTAAAGCATTGCTCTTCTTAGCAGCTGGAAGTATTATTCATGCTGTTTCCACTCAAAACATTGATGAAATGGGTGGCTTATGGAAGAGACTCAAGTTCACAGGTGTTCTGTTTCTAATAGGGACGATGGCCATCTCGGGTGTTCCTTTCTTATCAGGTTTTTTCAGTAAAGATGAGATACTAATTGCTGCTTGGGCGCACGGTAATTATGTATTGTTTGCGATCGCTCTAATGGTTGCTTTCTTTACAGCTTTTTATATGTTCCGCTTATTCTTCTTAGTATTTGCTGGAGAATATAGAGGTAAAGCCAATCATATTCATGAATCGCCTACATTAATGGTATTTCCAATCGTTATTCTCGGAGCTTTAGCAATATTTAGTGGTTATGTAAATACACCATGGTTTGGACCATTTCTAGGCGATTGGCTCGTTGAAGGAAATGCAGCACTAGGGAGCAGTCATATTGAAGGTCCACCTTGGATCATGATTGCTGCAACAGTAATATCGTTCAGTGGGATATTACTGGCGTATTTAATTTACGTTAAGAAGAGTGTTAGTCGTGATGTATTTGGTGGAGAAGGATCGACGGCTTATAGCGTTTTATACAATAAGTACTATATTGATGAACTGTATAGCTATTCCATCATCCCGTTCACGAAAGGTATATCTTTATTCCTGTCTTTCGTTGATAAGTTTTTGATAGAAGGATTGATGAAACTTGTAGCTAGTACAATTGTAATGTTGGGGAAAATCGGTTCAAAATTTCAGTCAGGGCAAGTACAGCAGTATGGAGCTGTTGTTATAGTAGGGCTTGCTATAATTCTCGTAATCTATGCAATAACAGGGGGGATTTTATAGATGAGTACATGGATCTTACCTTTGTTGGTTTTCTCCCCGTTATTAGGTGTTTTATTGTTGTTATTTGTTAGCAAGCAGCAGGAACAGCTTATTAAGGTTATAGGTATCCTTGCGACATTACCAGCTTTATTGTTGAGTTTGTTTCTGTTCATGAAGGATCGTTCAGGCGCTGATCTTGACATATACAATGTCAGCTGGAAATGGTTTAACTTTGGGAACTTTGATAAGTTAGATCCGAATTTATTTGCAGTAGATTTTGAACTGGGAATTGACGGATTTTCTCTTGTTATGTTAGTACTCACTTCTATTCTGGCGACGTTATCAGCTATTGCTGCGCATTATATTAAGAAAGAATGGAAAGGGTATTTTCTGTTATTCTTCCTACTAGAAATCGGTATGCTTGGTGTATTTACAGCTGAGAATTTAATTTTATTCTTCTTGTTCCTTGAAATTACATTAGTTCCAATGTTCTTCTTAATCGGTAAATGGGGTTATGTCGAACGAGAGAAGGCTGCTTATAGTTTTCTTCTTTATAATGGCTTAGGATCTGCGGTGCTGCTTATTGTAATTATGATTTTGTTTGCAAAAACAGGGACGAGTAACATAGAAGTTCTACAACAAATTATTACGCAGGGCGGCGTTTCGCTGGTAGCTAATATTAGTCCTGAATTAAAGTATGGGCTTTTAATCGCTTTGATTGTTGGATTTGGTGTGAAGCTTCCAATTTTTCCATTGCATACTTGGATGCTTCGTGTGCACGTACAAGCACCGCCAGCGATTGTTATGCTTCATGCTGGCGTTCTATTGAAAATAGGTGCATATGGTTTAATTCGTATCGGAATGGGAATCTTCTCAGAACAATTTAATGAGCTAGCAATTTATATGGTTCTTCTCGGGATCGTAAATCTTTTATATGGTGCTTTTTTAGCGCTTATTCAGAGAGATTTCAAAATGGTGCTAGCCTATTCTTCCATTTCGCATATGGGAATTGTTTTAATCGGATTAGGGACGTTAAATGAAGCAGGAATTCAAGGTGCGATTTTTCAAGTGGTTTCCCATGGATTAATAGCAGCGCTACTGTTTTTCTTAGTTGGTTTGTTGTATGAGCGTGTAAAAACGTCACAGATTTATGATATTGGTGGACTTGCTAAAAGTATGCCGATTACAGCAGGGTTTTTATTGGCAGGGGGAATGGCATCCCTTGGTTTGCCAGGTATGTCTGGATTTATTAGTGAATTTATGGCGTTTCTTGGTTTGTTTAAAGAAGAGCCAATCCTCGGAGCAATTGGGGCAATTGGGTTAATTATTACAGCGGCTTATGTATTAAGAGCGGTTCTGGCAGTTACATATGGTGATACGCGAGGGGCAGCAAACAAAAAATTAGCTGATATTCATTCGCTTGAGTGGGCACCGGTATTAGTGTTAATGAGCTTAATTGTATTAATCGGCGTCTATCCGACCATCTTAGCAGAACCTCTTGATGAAACAATGAAAACTTTGTTAGGGATAGGGGGATGATGAACCATGGATTTAGAGACGCTTCTTTCCTATAATTGGGGAGTCATGATGCCGGAATTCATCATCCTTGGTGTTGCGACTTTACTATGCATCATTGATTTGTTCATGCCATCGAATGCAAGTCGAAGACCACTCGGTTGGGTAGCGATCAGTGGTGTATTACTTGCTATTTTCGCTCTAATTGGTTTGATTCCAATAGAAACAACTTCAATTTTATACGATACATTTAGACTCGATTCTTTCGCCAAAGCGTTTAAATTCATTTTATTGGTTGGTGCAGGTTTAGTCCTTTTATTAGCGGAGAGTTATAAGCCTGCAGAAGGAATGAAGGAAACAAGGGGAGAATTTTACTATTTATTTATGGCCGCCTTATTAGGAGCCATGGTAATGACATCTAGTGGTGATCTCATTACGATGTTTGTTGGTCTAGAATTACTGTCCATTTCATCTTATATTTTAGCAGGAATCCGCAGGGATCACTTACAGAGTAACGAGTCTGCGATGAAGTATGTTATTAATGGTGGTATTTCTACTGCGATAACCTTGTTTGGAATGAGTTATCTTTATGGATTAACCGGTACGACCAACATGAAAGAAATGGGTTTAATTATGTCACAAACGTTGGAAAATCAATATCTATATCTATATGGTATTGCTTTCTTCATGGTGTTAGTAGGTTTGTCTTTCAAAATTGCAGCGGCACCTTTCCATATGTGGGCACCAGATGTGTATCAAGGCGCACCAACACCCGTTACAGCCTTTTTAAGTACACTTTCGAAAACAGCTGGTTTTATTATCATTTTACGCCTGATCATTTACCTGTATATGAATATGTCAGGTGATGAAATTGGTGCCTTAGGATTTATTGAAAAGAATCGGATATTTATTAGTTGTTTGGCAGGTATTACCATGATTGTCGGTAATGTTATTGCAATAAAGCAAAAGAATATGAAGCGTCTTCTTGCTTATTCTAGTATCGCACATGCAGGGTATTTGTTAGTAGCGGTTGCGACATTTGGATATTTTACACCTAGTACAGTATGGTTTTATTTAGTAGCTTACTTATTTATGAGTTTAGGAGCTTTTGCGGTCATTCAATATATTTCTGACCGAACAGGCTCGGATGAGATTGCCGTTTTTGCTGGATTGTATAAACGAGCACCGATACTTGCAATCACAATGGGCATCTTTATATTATCGATGGCAGGTATTCCTGGTACAGCGGGATTCGTAGCTAAACTTAATATTTTCATGGGGACTTTCGCAGTCGATCCAAGTCATTATGTATTGGCTTCGATTTTAGTTGGAACAACTGTTATATCGTATTTTTATTATTTTGGTATAATGGTTCAAATATTTTTCCGCCCAATTGAAAATCAATCGGAAATGGCTAAAATCAAATTACCTGTAAGTATATGGATTGTTTTGATTGTCTGTGTAATCGGAACGATTGGATTAGGAATCGCTCCAAATACTGCGTTAGACTTTTTATATGGTAATTTCGGTGATTTCGAAGACTTTTTACAATAAGAGGTCAGAATTTAGGTGCCTATTTATCTAATTTTTTTGAAAAGAAATGGAAAATACATCTTTACAATCGATTTTGAACGTGATAATATAATTGACAATTAAAGTTAATGAATTGAGCGTTGATGAAGAGTAGTAACTGTAACAAATCACTTTAGAGAGCTGATGGTTGGTGAAAATCAGTGTGAGGGTTATAGCGAATGGACTTCTGAGCTACCAAACCGAAATTTTAATTTATGAAAGTGTAGGCTTTGGCGAACAGTCTCATCGTTACAAGAGACAGGTATTAAGGGCATGTAGTGTAGCTCTGATACTGATATGAGTGGCTGTAATTACAGCTAAAAAGGTGGCACCACGGGTTTCTCGTCCTTTATGGATGGGAGCCCTTTTTGTATTTTTAGGAAAAAATCAAATAACAATAATCGTTGAGTAAGAAGAGTAAATCTAATTTCGGAGCATTACAGAGAGTCGGGGATGGTGAGAGCCGATATGCAAGAGTAGATTGAATGGGCTTACGAGAGGCACGTTGAAATAACTAGTAGGCGTGCACGGCTTCCACCGTTAAAGGGATAGGATATATTATTGTATCTGAAAAAAGTGAAAGGAAGTTTTTTTTTCCTTTAACAGAGGTGGCACCACGGTTACTAATCGTCCTCTACAAGCTACGGCTTGTAGGGGATTTTTTTTATGCACTATAAATAAATGGGGTGTTAAATGTGAAGACGGCAAAGAAAAAGTTGTTTCGAATTCAAATGGAAGGCGATATTTATACGCCGATTGGTATTTTTCAAAGTTTGACTGGTAGTAAGAAATTTCTGTTGGAAAGTTCATTGAAACATGAACAGCATGGCCGATTTTCATTTATTGGTAGTACTCCATTTATGGAGCTTAAAGCAAATGGAGATCATTTGGTTGAACTAACGCCTGACGGAAATATCGAAGAGCGTTCGGGGCGATTCCTAGATGCGATGAAAGAATATCTTCCTACTGAAGTTGAGAAAAACATGCCATTTCCTTTCCTTGGAGGAGCGGTAGGTTTCGTAGGGTATGACTTGATTAGACAGTATGAAGATATTGGTCCAATGCTGCATGATGAAATGGAAATGCCTGAGGCACATTTAATGTTTTATCGTGAAGTTATTGTTTATGACCATATTAATCAGCAAATATCGATTGTAATGTTAGGAGAAGAAGACGAAGAAGAAGCATTTACAAAGCGAGCAAATAGTATCAAGTCAATGATCGAACAAGGACCGGCGGAAGTCACCACTTCGCAGCATGAAAAGAAGAAAATTGACTTTCAATCGAATATGACGAAGCAACATTTTCAAGATTTAGTACTGAAAGCAAAGGAGGAAATTGTGAAAGGTGAGATTTTTCAAGTGGTACTATCTCAACGTTTCTCAGCAGATTTCTCGGGAGATTCCTTTCAATTTTATCGTAGCTTGAGAAGACATAATCCTTCTCCTTATATGTTCTATATTGAATTTAGCGATTATCAAATCGTAGGTTCATCTCCTGAAAGTTTATTAAAAGGGGATGGAGTAAATGTCATCACAAATCCAATTGCAGGTACGAGAAAACGAGGTGTGACAGCGGAAGAAGATCAACAGTTAGAGATTGAGTTACTCCAAGATGAGAAGGAATTAGCGGAGCATCGTATGTTGGTTGATTTAGGGCGAAATGATCTTGGGCGAGTTTGTGAAATTGGAACTGTTACTCTAACGAAGTACATGTTGATTGAAAAATACAAACGTGTCATGCATATCGTTTCAGAAGTAACTGGTAAGAAGCTTTCAAGTGTATCGAATGCAGATGTATTGGCATCTTGTTTACCAGCTGGAACGGTATCAGGAGCACCGAAGATCAGAGCTATGAGCATTATTAATGAACTAGAAACGGTGAAGCGTAATGTTTACGCAGGAGCTGTTGGTTATTTTTCAGTACATGGTAGCTTTGATTTCGCGTTAGCGATTCGAACAATGGTTGTGAAAGATGGCAGAGCCCATATTCAAACAGGAGCTGGTATCGTCTATGATTCCGATCCAGAGATGGAATATCAGGAGGTATTTAATAAGGCGAGAGCATTGATGGAGGTGGAAATATGATTTTACTAATTGATAATTATGATTCCTTTACGTATAACTTGTATCAACAAATTGGTGAGTATTATTCAGATATAGTAGTTATACGAAATGATCGAATAACCGTTGATGAAGTAGAAGAAATGAAACCAGAGGCTATCATTTTATCTCCTGGACCTGGGCGACCAGAAGATGCCGGTATTTGTATGGAGGTAATTGAAAGATTATACAGCAGTATTCCGATTCTTGGCATATGTTTAGGTCATCAATCCATTGGAGCGGCATTTGGAGCGAAAATCATATCAGCAAAAAAAATTATGCATGGGAAGATGTCAGCAGTTTCACATAGCGGCATAGGTGTATTTGCAGGATTGCCACAGGATGTTGAAGTGATGCGTTATCATTCTTTAGCTGTTGATCGTTCATCATTACCAGATTGTTTATCGATTGAAGCGACAAGTGACGGTGAGTTAATGTCCATTGCACATAAAGAATATCCAGTGGTAGGTATTCAATTTCATCCTGAATCAATCGGAACAAAGGATGGTTCGATTATGATTAGGAGTTTTCTTCAACTGGCTGGTTGCTAAGTTGAAACGGTGAAATGAGTAGAGAAAGTTGAGATGAGAAGAGGAGGATAAGCAATGAAGCAATATTTACAAATGCTTATTAATAAAGAGTCGTTATCGCAGGAAGAAATGAAGGATGTTGCAGCAGCATTGTTCTGTGAAGATATATCAGATAGTGAGATGGCGGGATTCTTGATTGCTTTGAAGGCAAAAGGTGAGACTCCGGATGAAATCACAGGGCTAGTAGAAGTGCTTCGCCAACATGCATTACCTTTTGCAAACCAGTACCCTGGCGTAATGGATAATTGTGGAACAGGAGGAGACGGTTCGCAAAGCTTCAATATTAGTACAACGTCTGCTTTTGTTATTGCAGGTGCAGGTATTAAAGTAGCGAAGCATGGAAATCGAAGCGTGAGCAGTAAGACTGGAAGTGCAGATGTTCTTGAAATCCTTGGTGTGAATCTAGAACTCCCTGCTAGTTATTCTGAAGAATTATTACAGGAAATCGGCATTACGTTTTTATATGCTCCACATGTGCACCCTCATGTGAAACGCATTATGAAAGTGCGAAGAGAATTAAAGATTCCAACGATTTTTAATTTAATTGGCCCGTTAACGAACCCGGTGGAGCTGGAGTATCAATTATTAGGTTTATATGAGAGAAAATATGTAACGTTGTTTGCAGATGTACTAAGAAGGCTTGGGCGTAAACGAGCTGTGGTTGTAAATGGTGCGGGCTTCATGGATGAAGCATCATTGCAAGGAGAAAATCATGTAGCTGTTTTAGAGAATGGTCAAATTAGCAATCTTATTTTTACAGCGGAAGAAGCTGGGCTGCAATCTGCCTCTAATGATGAAATCAAAGGTGGAGATGCTCGAGATAATGCTGATATATTGCTAAATGTTCTGAAGGGTAAACAAGGTGCGCATCGAGATGCGGTCTTATTAAACGCAGGGCTAGGTATTTATGCTGGGGCTAAAGCAGCAACCGTTAAGGAAGGCGTAGAGATTGCCAAAGAAAGCGTCGATTCTGGGCGTGCGTACGCTACGTTACAATCACTAATTGAAAAAAGCCAAAAGCTGGAGGTAATGAGATGAATTCTATACTACAACGTATTCTAGATGAGAAGAAAAAGGAAGTTGAGAGATTGAAGCAAGAGAGCATTCCGGATGTATCGAGAACACCGCTTTCTTTAAAAGCTTCTATTAAAAAGAAAGCTCCTATTGGCATCATTGCTGAAATTAAGCGTCACTCACCATCGAAAGGTGCCTTGCATGAAAATGTTAATCCAGTTGAACAAGCGAAGCAATATGAACGTGCTGGTGCAGCAGCTATTTCAGTATTAACAGATGAGCCATTCTTTAAAGGTCGTTTTGCTGATTTAGAAGCTGTACGTGAAGCTGTAAATATTCCAATCTTATGTAAAGATTTTATTATTGATCCTATTCAAATTAAGAAAGCTAAATCCGTTGGTGCGGATGTGATTTTACTAATTGTGGCTGCATTGTCTCAAGCAAAGCTCCAAGCGCTATATATGGAAGCAAAGCAACAAGGGTTAGAAGTATTGGTGGAAGTTCATGATGAAGAAGAGTTACAACGAGCGGTAGAAATAGGTGCAGAGGTTATTGGGGTTAATAATCGAAATCTTTCGACTTTTGAAGTGAGCTTGGCAAATACAGAAAAAATGGCACAGAGTTCACTATTAACCAATCAATTGTTGATTAGTGAAAGTGGTATTGTGACACGTGAAGATGTGCGAGTAGTAAAACAGGTGGGTGCTAATGGAATTTTAGTAGGTGAAACGTTAATGAAGTCGTCGAATATAGCGAAAACGATGGCTGAATTATCTTTGCAAGAAACGGAATCAACTTTATGAAAGTGAAAATTTGTGGCTTAACCGATGTTGAGACGGCGTTGTACGCAGCGGAAATGGGAGCTGATGCAATCGGTTTTGTATTTGCTCCTAGCCGTCGCCGAATTACACCCCAGAAGGCAAAGGAGATTATAGCGAGATTGCCGGGGCATGTTGAAAAGGTAGGCGTTTTCGTAAATGAAGAACCCGAAGTTATTGAACAAATTGCTGCTACTTGTGGCTTAACGATCATTCAACTTCATGGAGAAGAAAGCAAAGAAGCATGTAAAGTTTATCATCTACCAGTCATTAAAGCAGTTGGTATTGGAAAAGAAGAGGATGTAGTGCAAGCAGAGCAATACGAAGTACCTTATCTGTTAGTGGATAGTCCAAAAGGCCAGCAATATCATGGCGGCAATGGAGAGACATTTGATTGGCAATTGCTACAATCGGTATCTTTAAATAATCATCGAGTCATTTTGGCAGGTGGCTTAACAGTAGAGAATGTTAGGAAAGCGATTGAAACGGTTCGACCGTATATGGTGGATGTTTCAAGTGGTGTTGAAACAAATGGAAAGAAAGATCGAGCGAAAATAAAACAATTCATACAAGTAGTAAAAGGAGTGGAGATACATTGACGTATACATTACCGAACGCAGAAGGTCGCTATGGTATATACGGAGGCCGTTTTATTCCAGAAACTTTAATGGAGGCTACTATTCAATTAGAGAAAGAATATAAAAAAGCGATGCAAGATGAAGAATTTCAAAAAGAGCTCAACTATTATTTGAAGCAATATGTTGGACGTGAAACACCTCTTTATTATGCAGAAGGTTTAACGAAATTGGCGGGTGGGCCCAAAATTTATTTAAAACGTGAAGATTTGAATCATACTGGTGCTCATAAAATTAATAACACAATCGGGCAAGCATTGCTTACAAAGCGAATGGGGAAAACAAAGGTTGTGGCTGAAACAGGTGCCGGTCAACATGGTGTAGCTACAGCAACAGTATGTGCTCTTTTAGGATTAGAATGTACGGTTTTCATGGGTGCTGAAGATGTGAAGCGACAAAAGCTTAATGTGTATCGCATGGAATTACTAGGGGCAAAAGTAGTTAGCGTAAATCAAGGCAGTTCTACATTAAAAGATGCTTGTAATGAAGCGTTGCGCTATTGGGTTGCTCATGTTGATGATACACATTATTTAATTGGGTCTGTACTTGGTCAGCATCCTTTCCCGCAAATAGTGCGTGATTTCCAAAGTGTGATTGGAAAGGAAACAAAAGCACAAATTCTTGAGCATGAAGGTGCTTTACCAGATGCTGTTGTTGCTTGTATAGGTGGCGGTTCGAATGCAATGGGGATGTTCTATCCATTTATAGAAGATGAAAGTGTTCGTCTATTTGGTGTAGAAGCAGCAGGGAAGGGTTTAGAGACTGAATTTCATGCTGCCTCTTTAACAAA
This sequence comes from Bacillus sp. JJ722, assembly GCF_036963345.1. Lineage (NCBI taxonomy): Bacteria > Bacillati > Bacillota > Bacilli > Caryophanales > Bacillaceae > Bacillus > Bacillus sp. JJ722. Next base: position 1,245 of record NZ_JBALMO010000133.1, on the reverse strand, counting down.
AGGAAGAGTAGGGGTGTTACATGGCGCTAAAATGTATCTATTACAAGATGATTTCGGTCAAGTAACGGAAGCCCATTCTATTTCAGCTGGACTGGATTATCCAGGTATTGGTCCTGAACATTGTTACTTAAAGGATAGTGGACGAGTAACTTATACTTCAATTACCGATGATGAAGCATTAGAAGCATTGCAAATTCTATGTAGGATAGAAGGAATTATACCGGCATTAGAAAGTTCTCATGCTGTAGCGTATGCGTTGAAATTAGCAAAGGAAATGAAGCCGGAAGAAACACTTGTTATATGCTTATCAGGCAGAGGGGATAAAGATGTAGAGGCACTGCAAGTTCATTTAGGGGGAGAGAATCAATGAGTAGACAGCATTTAGAAGATGCAATTCAAACGGTCTTAAATCGAGGGAATAAATGTTTTGTGCCATATATTATGGCGGGTGATGGAGGTCTTGATCAACTTATACCTCGTTTGGAGTTTTTGCAAAATGCGGGTGCAACGATGATTGAAATTGGTATTCCATTCTCTGACCCAGCAGCGGACGGACCAGTGATTCAAGCGGCAGGTACAAGAGCGTTACAAGAAGGAACAACAATTCGAGGCATTTTAGAAACTTTAGAAAAGGTGCGAGAAACCGTTTCGATTCCTTTATTATTCATGACGTATTTAAATCCTCTAATGGCGGTTGGTTTGGATTATTTCGCAGAACAATGCGCAGCCATTGGTATTGATGCATGTATTATTCCTGATGTACCGTTAGAGGAAGAGCATGAAATTAAACCATACTTACAGAAACATAATATTGCGCTCATTCGTTTAGCAACTCTTACAAGTCCACCTGAGCGTTTAGAAGCCATCTCGAATGGAGCTGAAGGATTTTTATATGCAGTTACAGTTAAAGGGGTAACGGGAGTACGTCGTGAATTCGAGAATCAGGTGACATCTTATATGCAAGCATTGAAAAAAGTAAGTTCTGTTCCGGTTTTTGCTGGGTTTGGTATTTCGACGCCAGAACACGTGAAGACAATGAGTGAAGTTTGTGATGGTGTAATAGTAGGTAGCCAAATTGTAAGTGACCTTCATAATGGAAATGAAGAAGACATAATCTCGTTAATTCAATCAGCAAATAATTATTCTGCAACTAAATAGAAATATTGGATGAGGGGAGACTAATTTTGTGGTCTCTCTCTTTTTTTAGAGATAAGAAATTATATAATTTTTGTACGGTGTCTAGCT
>NZ_JBALMO010000132.1:0-15911 GCF_036963345.1 Bacillus sp. JJ722 | reverse complement strand
AAAAATGACAGGCAGTGCCGATAGCAGTATAGGCTTTTATGCCAAGAGAGCGATTTTTCATATGCTTACATACCATCGCAATAATGAATTCCCAAATAAAGATTATAGAGCCAGTGGTTAATATAAATTTTTCAATTTTTCAATATATAGAGGGAGTGCCAGATGATGCTAACATACTTGTCTAAAGTAATTGTGACCGATGAAAAAATGGTTTACAAATATGGATTAACAAAAGATAAATTAGATGGTTTAATCGAGGTTGATCGATTGGACTTTAATAAAGCGGCCAATGTGACATTAGCATCTGAGGATGGCAGTAGAGGTCAACATGCAGTTAGAGCTATCGCTAACATGATTAGATATCATCGTAATAATGAGTTCCCAGATAAAGATATGAGAGCTAGCGGTTAATATAGATATTCAAAACACTTATTTTCATGAGTGTTTTTTATTTTGTCCTGAAAGAAGTGAGAAAGAAGTGGATTTAATTGAATTGAAAAAACGTCTAAAAATACCTACCGATGATACGTCCCAAGATGATACCTTATCAATCAATCTTGAAGATGCAATAGATTACGTCAAAACAGAGTGTAATAATCAATTTGAAGATGGTTTACCAAGTAGAGTTAAAAGGGCTGTTGCATTACTTGTGAAATCAATGGGAGAAAATTCAAATGTAGCATCTCAGTCACTAGGGGATATGAGTAAATCATTTTTTCAAGGTGCGACACAAAAGGATGTACAAGATTATCTCAGGCCATATAAGAAGGTGAAATTTGTATGAGTCGATTTACAATACGAGATACCAGCAATGTAAGAGAGTTAACGGGGAATCTAAAGGAACTCGATAAGAACCAGATTAAGGTTGGCATCTTAGGGAAGGATTCAGAGCTATCGATGATTGCAGCTGTACATGAGTATGGAACTGAAATCACTGTTACTGAAAAAATGAGGAAATGGTTTGCTGCTAATGGCTTTCCGTTAAAAAAGGAGACAACCAAAATTGTCATTCCAGAACGTTCTTTTCTTCGCAGTGGTTTCGATGAAAGCGTAGATGATATAGCCAAGAAAATCGAAGATCTTGCTCCACTGGTACTCCAAAATCAAGTAGATCCACAAATCTTTATGAATATGATTGGATTAGAGTTTGCAGGAAAGATTCAACAGAAAATAAGGAATCTAAGAGGCCCTGCCAATAGTGATATGACGGTTGAGAGAAAAGGTTCCAGTAATCCTTTGGTTGATAGCGGTCGTTTAGTTGGTTCTATCAGTCATAAGATTGAATAGGCGGTGGATAGGTGAGTAAACAATTTGAATTTGCAGATTTCGTTGATGAATTTTATGTCCCTTTCACTTATATTAAACAATCAGAAGGATATTGGACTGATAGCGGTGACTGGGTAGAAGGCAGTAAAACCCCTGTTTCTACTGGAGGGATTGTACTCCCTCTATCAGAAGATGACCTGAAATACTCTGAAGCAGGAACATACAGTGAGAAGGATAAAAAGGTGTATGTAACTACCGAATTAAAAATAGGAAACACAGTGCTGTATAAAGATGATGAATATACCATTCAAAATTTTAAAGATGATTATAGTGACTATGCTGATGTTTATATTTATCTCATGAGGTGGAGACAGAAATGATAATAGCTATCAAAAGTCTCATAGCACAAATATACAAAGATACTGGTTTGCGAGTGATAAAAGCTTATCAAAAAGGCTCAAAACTTGCCTTGCCATACGGTGTATACAACGTGACATCACCTTACATTAAAGACGTAGGGCAAGAGAATGAGTCATATATAGATACCGGTAATGACTTTTTAATAATACATGAGGAACAATTTAAATCGGTTCTCTCTTTTAACATATATGCGACTAATGATGAAACTGCGATCGACCTGGCTTTACAGGTTCGAAAGTGGTTTTTATTTTTGGGCCAGGAATACATTCAGAGTCAAAATATCGCTATTATTTCAGTTGGTAATGTTGAAGCAAGAACGACTTTCCTAGTCGACTCTTATGAGCATAAGCACGGCTTTGATGTGCAACTGAGGTTAACAGACGAACAAAGCAGACAAGTTGATTACTTTAATAAAATAGGGGAGTTGAAAATATGAGTAATCGTTTCGTAACGGTAAATATTACGCGACAAACAAAGCCCGTATCTGAAAAAGGGTTTGGGTTACCACTTGTTTTCGCAACAAGTAAACCATTCGAATACAAAGTATATCGAGATATTTCGGATGCAGTAGATGACTTCGCAACAGATACTAAAGAATACAAGATGTTATCACGAATGTTTGGACAAAATCCGAAGCCAGCTGAGATTGCCATTTTCGGCGTTCAATATGATTCAGAAACAGGTTCACCAACAGATCTGGTAACAGCATTAAATACGTTAATCAAAACACACAATGATTTCTATTACCTTACTTCAGTTGAACAAGGTGATGAAGAGATTGAAGCATTAGCAGAATGGATCAGTACACAAGATAAGATTTACGTTGCTTCTTCTGCAAGTGAAATGCTATATGCTAAGTTGAAAGGCAAATACGACAATGTTCATTTGCTGATCCATAATGAGCCAGAATCTTATCCTGCTGAAGGTTTAGTAGCATCATTGGCACCACTAACAATTGGGTCCTATACCTGGACATTTAAAAACATTGCTGGTGTTGCGCCTGTTGACTTTGATAATTCGAAAATTAACAAAATCCATGAAAATAACTGTAATACGTACATTACTGAAGGTGGCGTAAATATTACTAGTCATGGTGTGGCTACTAGTGGCGAATACATGGATGTTATTCAAGGGGAACATTTTATTACAGCAAAGATTACAGAGAACATTTTTGGCATGTTAGTTAGGACGCCTAAAGTTCCGTTCACAAGCGCAGGGATTGCCCTAGCTGTAGCTGAAATTGAAAAAGCGCTTGATTTAGCAGGGAAAAATGGAATTATCGCAATTGAAAACGATGATTATCAATATACAATTACAATTCCAAAAATCGAAGATATTCCTACTAACTCAAAAGCTAAACGTCAATTACCAGACATACCTTGGAAAGCAACAATTGCCGGTGCTATTGAAGAGGTAACAATTAATGGCGTTTTAGCAATTTAAGGAGGGGATTAGATGTTTACAACAAATTATGATTTCAAAAAAGTTTCTACTATTGTCGCTGGATTTATTATCACAGGATATATGGATGGAGAACCTATTTCGGTTGAGAAAAACGAAGACGATGTTTTTCCACATGTAGGAGCTGATGGAGAAGTAACTTATGCAGAAGGTGCGGACGATACGGGTATTATTACGCTTAGTCTCAAACAGACTTCAGCTGTTTTACCGCAACTACAAGAATTGCGTAAATCAAAGAAGATATTCCCTATCTCAATTTTAGATAGTAACACAAGAACCTATAAAACTGGAGGAACTGAAGCGAGAATTTTAAAGATGCCAGCTCGCACTTATGGTACAGAGGTTCAAGGTGTAGAAGTTCAAATTCATGTAGCTCATTTAAAGGAGGAATAATTTATGGCTTTTCAAATGAAAACAGAAGAATATACTAGCACGTTACAAAATAAATACACATTTCAGAGTGTAATTCCATCAAAATGGGCACAGATTGTAGATCGTATCACAGATAAGCACGGTAAGCTATTAAACACGTTAGCAATGCCAGCATTATTAGAGCACGTTGTAGCAGAACCAAGCGGTTTGAAAATGGATGATTTCGAAGACTGGGAAGAGCTTGAAGAGGTAACAATGGCAGCCTTTCGATTTCAACGAAAAAGAAAATCAAATAATTCTTAAGCTAGGGAGCGTCAATGACGTTCCTTCTTTTTATGTAAAAAAAGCAAGAAAAGAGTGGTGGAAGTATGTCATTCCTGAGTATTTCCCTGCTTATACACCTTTAGAAATTGAAACATGGTCTGCCGATGTCATTTTAGAGCATCTTGCGGCTTGTTATGAGAAACGCCAAAGCAAAGGCGGTGTTAAAAAATGAGTGGTGCCGTTCGTGATTTGTATGTAGGTATACGATTTGACGATGATATAAGTCGTGATATTGAGCGTGTAGATGAGCTTGTAGACAACGTTCGCGACAGTATGGAACGACTCGGTTCTGAGATTGATGATGTCGAACGAAATCTTAGTCAAATGTCAACCGGATTCAATGGGTTAGATGATATTCGAGAGGATGCTATCGAAGCTAGGAAAGCATTGAATGATTTAAGTAAAACTGATGTAGACATAGATATACAAGGATCAGAAAGTTCTTTTGGAGCAATGTCACAAGGGGTTATGGGTCTTAAATCTAAGCTAGGTCTCTTATCTGGAGCGTTTAGTGGGGCGGGTGCTGCAGCTGCACCTTTACTTGCAGGAATGGTAGGTTTAACTGCATCATTTGCAGCAGCTGATATCGGTGCGGCAGCATTTGGAGCTGTTGCAGTTTCTGTACTTGGTAGTGTATTCGAAGCATCTTCAGAAGTAGCAAAATTAGAGGAACAGATAGCAAATGCTGATAGTGCTGAAGAGAGAATTGCAGCACAAAAAGAGTTGGCAGCCGTATACGAGGGTATGAGCAAATCCCAGCAAGAAGCTTTGAAAAATTTACAAGGATTTAAAAGTTTTTGGGGTGGGTTTACTAAGCAATTTGAAGAACCTATATTTGCCGCATTTAATGAAGGTTTGCAATTTACTCAAAAATTATTAACAGGTTTAGGACCTACTATCGGTAGAGTATCAAGTATGGTCGTTTCAATCATGCAGGATATGAATAGTGCATTAGATAGTTCTGGTGCGAAAGAGTTTTTCACCTGGTTAGAAATAAATGCAGCAGGTAGTATTGCAAACTTTGCAACTATAGGTGGTAACGTACTTAGTGGTTTCTTTAGCTTACTGCAAGCATTCGCTCCAATAGGTGCAAGTATGGAAGAAGGACTAGTTAGTTTAACTGAAAGGTTCCAACAGTGGTCTGCTGGATTAAGTGAATCGAATGGGTTTCAAACCTTTGTAGCTGTTGTACAAGAAAACGGACCGAAATTAATGAATATATTTGGAAATATTTTTAGAGTTATTGGAGACCTTGTCCCAGTGTTAGCGCCTTTTGGTGCGATTTTGATAGATGTTGCTTCGAAAGTAACGGATGTGATTGTTTTTCTAACATCTTTATTGCCGAGTTTCTCACAAATTAAGGAAGGTATAGCAACAACTTTTAGTGCGATTCAAGTAGCTGTGTCACCGGTAAAGGACCTTTTTGTCACTATTGGTTCAGCCATAATGGGATTTGTGAATGAAGTCGTTATTCCTTTAATTCCGGTTGCACAAGAGTTTATAATGAATGCTTTTCAAGCAATGCAACCTGCTATATCTACTGTAAAAGGGCTATTTTCAACGGTATCTAATGTAATTACAACTTTAATTAATAGTGTAATCGTTCCTTTGTTCCCGGTAGCAAAAGAAGTCATTTCAACTGTCTTTAATGTGATTAATCCTATTATTCGTATTGCATCTTCATTATTTAAAGCAGTCGGTAGCGTAGTTATGTTTCTTGTGAATGAAGTAGTAGTGCCTTTAATTCCTAAAATAGCAACTATAGTAAAAGACATGTGGGCAGTCGCTAAACCGATTTTAGATACCATGACCACTGTTTTTAACGGCATAGCTGATGCAATAGACTGGGCAATAGAGAAATTTAATAGTTTCGCGAGTGCCGTGAAAAAGTTTAAAATGCCGAGTTTTGGATTGCCGAAAATTATGGGCGGTAATGGTCTTATTCAAATGGGTGGTGATGGTTCCCATGCCACAGGGTTAGCGCGAGTTCCGTGGGACGGATACCAAGCGACAGTGCATAAAGATGAAGCGATTTTAACAGCCAAACAATCTAATGCTCTAAGAAGTGCAGGGGTCTTAACAGAAAACCCAGATGGTACCCCAAATCTCAACATGGATGGAGGAAGTGCAACAACCGAAAATGGCGGGTCTACTTCATCAGGTAATTCACCAAATGATAAGAACGTATTTCAGTTTTATATAACTGGTGAAAATAGTGAGGATATAGCAGAAAAAGTAAGGAAGGAAATAGAACGCTTTTGGATGCAAATGAATATGAAACAGGCGTGAGGTGAGAAATATGCCTTATCTAGGTGATGTTTATATAAATATCATTGATAAAGTAGGCAGAGGAAAAAATGTGAACACTACTGACCACGCTATAGAAGATGGAGAACCACTGACAGATCACATTGAAAAACAACCAACGACTTTATCTATCAGTGGTTTGATTTTAGATAAAGATGAAAAGAAGTTAAAGAAGTTAGAAGAGTATGAGGAAAAAGGCACTCTTCTAACTTTTTCTTATAAGACAAAGTTAGATAATGTAGCCATTACTTCTTTTAGTAGCGATAGAGATGTAAAAGTAAAAAACGGATACACTTTTTCCATGTCATTGAAGCAAATTAGAGTTGTGAAACAAGGGAAAACAGTCAAAACAAGTGGAGCTGTTAACAAACGTACAAAATCAAAAAAGAATCTTGGTAGAAAGCAGGTGAAGAAGAAATGATTGAACTGAATAAAGAGGATATTCCTTGTGAATTTGAAGTTGAATTAACAGGAGAACTATTTAGTTTGTCAGTTTCTTATAATGTACAGTCTGATTTTTTCACAGTTGGTCTTTCTAAGAATGGTGAGGTTCTTTGTTACGGAGAGAAAATGGTGCTAAATCAACCGTTATTTAGCCAACTAAGTCATCCAGAATTACCTAAGGTACAGATTGTACCAAGGGCTAATAATGCTATTGAGTTAACATATGTAACGTTTGGAGAAACCGTCTTTATAGCGGTGGAGGGTATCAATGAATGATTTATATATTCGTAAAAATATAGTAACGATTAACAACCGAGCATTTACAGATCCATTAACGATTAATTTTGATGTTGCTTTTGATGATTCTAAAGAATTAAATACGATTACTATAGAGATTTACAACTTAAAAGATAGTACGATTGCAAGCTTAAAGAAGAATTCTCCAGTTACTTTACAAGCTGGTTATGTTGATGACTATGGCATTGTTTTCGAAGGACTTATTAAAAAAACTACAACCGAATGGCAGGGAGTAGATAAGAAAACGAAAATTGAATGTGTGGATGATAGCGGTGATAAATGGAACAAGGAGAAAATTAAAAAGGCTTATAAAGGTCCTATAGATGCAAAAACAATTCTAAAGGATTTAATTAGTAAAACAGGATTAGTTACAGGTGATTTAAGTTTACCGAAAAATCATGTTTATAAGTCAGGGAAGACTTTTAATAGTCTTGTTAGTAAAGCAACTATAGAAGTAGCTAAAGACTGTAACGCAAAGGTTCATATCAATAAAAAACAAATCTTCATTCGCGGTAAAAATGAATCATCTAAGATTGCTTACCAAGTAAATAAAGGAACTGGATTAATTGGTTCACCTACTCCTATTGAGAAAGAAGAGGCTGAACCAGATAAAAAAAGTAATGCAGGGGAAGAAAAAAAGAAAACACTCAAAGGTTGGAGTGTGAAGGTTCTTCTTGATCATCGTATTACAGTTGATAGTATGATTATTTTAAAGAGTAAAACGGCAAACGGTACATTCAGAGTAAGTAAAGGAATGCATAATTCAAACGGTAACACTCACTATACTGAAATGGAGGTATTCCCTCTATGAAAGAAGCAAACAGTTTTTTTGATGATTTTACGGATAATTTAGTAGGTAGCTTACACACCTGTTGCTTCGCGAGAATTGAACGCTTTGATCCAGTTTTGATGCAAGCAGATATCACACCTCTTTACGAGGATGATGTTCCATTGATTCAAAATGTTCCTGTTAACACTATTCAAACAACCCATTTTATTATTCGAGCACCTTATGAAGTGGGAGATATAGTTCTTGTTGTATTCTCACAAAGAGATATCGATTTCGTTTTATATGGAGACAGTGAGCAATCAGTACGCATGATGGGGATAGATGATGCTGTTATTGTTGGAGGAATCATTCCATTTACGAAACCTTTACCGGTTGGATACGAAGATGATTTAATCATCGCTACAAAGGATGACTTCAATACGAAGCTAGTTTTTCGAAAAGATGGTTCTGTTTTACTGGAAGCACTAAAAGATATTGATATTATTTCGAAGGAAAATGTGAATATTACAGGTCAAATGATCAATTTTAACGAGGGGTGATAACTTGTCTAGAGTGGCTAGAGTTACTGACAAGCATGAAGGGACGTGTAATCACGGCGCACCTTGTTGTCCTCACTCTGTTTCAGGTCCAATAGTAGAAGGGAGTACTAATACTTTTACCAATGGTATGAAACAAGCAAGAGATAACGACTTAGTGAGTCATGATTGTCCGCATTGTGGAACTGGAAAGATTGTAGCAAGTTCAACAACAGTTAAAGTAAATGGAAAAGCTATAGCAAGGCTAGGTGATAAAGTCATTTATCCTGGAGGGAACGGTGTAATTGTCGGCGGAAGTAATAACGTTGTTTCAGGTTAGAAGGTGAAAAAATGAAAAGCTTTAAATTAGATGATAAAGGCGACTTTGATATTAAGTCATACGTAGAAGGTGAGGATCTAATTATACAAAATATAAAACACCTTGTTATAACCAGGATTGGGGAATGGTTGTTAAATGAAAACTATGGGTTTAATCGTTCTGTGGTAGAAGGGAAAAAAGTGAATGAGCGAGATATCACCGAAGCTTTGTATGATGCTATTTTACAAGAACCTCAATTGAAAGAGATTACTAAATTAACATTTAATTTTGATCCATACCACCGACAATTACAAATAGATTTCGAAGCTACAACTACAGGAGGAGGTGTGATAAGTGCTAACTTCTAAAGGATTTTATAGAAAAACATATGAGGACTTACTTTTAGAAATGCAGGAACGAGCTAGAGTATTGTTGGGTGCAGATGTTGATTTAAGTGAACGTACTCCATTAGGCAAATGGCTGCAATTAGAAGCATACACAAGATCCGAAGATTATGAACTAATGGAACAATTATATTATTCGCCACATGTTGCATTTGCTGAAGACAATAACTTGGATTATGCCGTAAAGAAAAGAAGTATGAGCCGTAAAAAATGGTTAAAAGCAGATGGTCTTGTTCAGCTTGAATTGATGGGTAATACAACTGTACAAGCTGGGACGATTGTTGGGAAAGCAACTGGTGTAAAATACAGTACCGTTTCTGAAGTGATATCGACAACCCATGGCATTTATGACGTGGTTGTTATTTGTAACGAAGCTGGAGAAATAGGTAATGCAGAAATCAATGAGATTAATACAATCTATACACCAATAGTTGGTCTTATAAGTGTATCTAACTCTATTCCTTTTCGTAATGGGCAAGATCGTGAAACCAATGAACAATTGCGAGCAAGGTATTTTGAAAGCCCGGCGAAAGAAGGAACAAATCGTATAGATTCAATGAGAGCTAAAATCCTTGATGAAGTTGAAGGAGTACGATCTTGCTTGATTTTTGAAAATGAAAGCAATGTTCAAGATGAAGATGGACGACCTCCACATTCTTTCGAAGTAGTTGTGTTAGGTGGGGAACCACAAAATATAGCCGAGAAGATTTTCGCTAACAAGCCAGGTGGTATAAGGGCATACGGGAGTCAAGTACTAATAGTTTTAGATGAAAAGTATAACCCGCATCAAATTGGATTTAGTTATGCCGGAACCATTCCAATATATGCAAAAGTAAGTGTGAAAACTAATGCTAATTATCCGTTGAATGGTGATGAAGTGGTAAAAGAGGAACTTATTAAATACATTGGTGGTGAATATGATAGCGAGATATTTAATGGCTTAGGTATGGCTGAAAACGTGGTGCACTCTAAAGTATCGGCAGTTGTTGCTTTAAAAGTACCTGGAGTTGTTGATGTTGTACTAACCCTATCTACAGATGGACAGACATACAGTGAAGAAAACATTCTTGTTGGTCGAACTCAAGTAGCTGAAATAGATACTACTAGGATTGAGGTGAGTAAGCTTGTCTGATTTGTTAAATCAATATTTAGAGCGTTTGCCTTCCCACTTTTATAAAGATAAGGACAGTAATAACTATAAGTTATTTCAAATACTAGCTGAGCAAGGAGAAAGTAAACAAACTATTTTAAGGATTATGCAGCAGTATGAAGATATAGATCAAGCAGAAGGACAAAAGTTAGATTTTCATGGACAAGATGTTGGTTGCGAACGCGGCAACATGGATGATGTGGAGTATCGTAAACGGATTAAGATACAAATCATTATCAATCTATCTGAAGCAGATATAGAAGCGATAAATACTATTCTCACAGCATATATGGGTGAGGATTTTTTGCGTTTGGAAGAAGGATGGAGCAGTGATTTTGAAGAACCGGCTTCACTACTATTTCATTTTTCACAATCAACAAAAGAAATTCCGTATCAACTGTTACGACAAATTAAACCAGCAGGAGTTATGATAATTACTCTAATCAATCAAATGTTAGAGCATTTAAAACTGAGTGGACTTTCTTATACGTTTCCTGTGAAATATAGAATTACGAATAAATTCCGAACAGCACCAATGCCAGGAATGAAGGCTGATGTACCACTTGTAGTACAAGGTAATACTTATGATTTTAAAGTGAAGTATCCAGTATGCGGAAAGTTTTCGGCAGGAGGCGATTAAATGGCTGAAATACAATCATTGTTAGTTGATGAAACATTAAGATTTATCGATACGTTTATCAAAAAAGCAAAGGTCACGATAAATGGACAAGACATCGAAAAAGAAATATATCGGACTGTTAAGAATGGAAACGAATTAAGAAAATACGTGTATCTTGACGAAGAAATCGGATTAATTACAAGAGCAGCACTTGTTGATACAAACGGCAGGGAACTCTATGTGAAAACTTACAACTATAATAAGAATTCGAACGGATTTGTGATAGTATTCCCTATTAAACAAAGCATTGAGGTGTTTTCATGAAGACTGAACATTATGTTAAGACGGATTGGTTTGACGAGCTTGAAGATCCTGTTACTGGGGAAGAAATTGAAGAAGGTACAAAATTCACAGCTAAAAGAGCAAATAATTTCGAAGATGGAATTTTTCGCGCGCATGTAAGAATTGATGAAAACGAACGAGACGATAAAAGACGTGATATTTCTATTGAAATGCTAACTAAAGCACCTGGATCATCAGGTGTTTTTTTTGATGTCTTCGATGGTACAGAATCTTCTAAGTTTGTATTAGACAAGTCTAAAGCAGATATTATAGAAGCTGTTGCTGCAGGTACTACAGTACTTAAAGTTGATAATGTAGAAGGATTCAAAGTTTTTACCCAGATTACTATATACGATGATGCTAACAGTGAAAATAAGCAGATTACAGCAATTGATGAAGCTAATAGAACTATTACTGTCCAAGCTCTAACAAATGGCTATAAGAAAGGTGCTAAAGTAGCAAGGTCTACAGTTGTAATCGATACAGAAATTAAAGAATTGAAATTTGGAACTTGGGATATTTACAAAGTGGAGGTGGTCTAAATGTCAACATTAGTAAGTGGCGCAGGATATACAACGGCTAGTAATGGTGGTCGCAAACTAATTATTTTACCTAACGGGTGGTTATTTAGTGTTGTGCGCAAATCAGAATATGTGTTTATTTACAAATCAGAAAATGGTGGGGAAACATGGAATCAATTTTATACTACTAACGCTTCTACTATTCAAGATGTCTGCTTAGTTAATATTGATCCTAATAAATTCGGCATGCTTTTGGGTTACAGTAATTCTGCTATTCGATTTTTTAGGTTTAATAAAGACACTGGTTATACTGGTTATACAGAGGTTGATTATAATCAAACAGTAATGGGGAAAGTATCCATAACAATCGATCCAGCAAACGGACACTTGCACGCGGCTTGGGCTAGCAGAAACGTAAGTTATCAAAGTTGGTTTAATATTCGATACGCTAAAAGTACAGATGGTGGTTTGTCCTGGGGTTCGGTTATGAATGTTACAAATTTTCATTCGTGGCAGTCTGTAAATCCGTCAATCATAATTAGAAACGGTACTCCAAATATACTTTTTGAGACACAATTAGCAGACGAAATGGCGATAACTTGTTACAGATTTAATTCTGTTTGGACTGGTAACCCTGTTTACAAAGGTGGGTATTATAGTCAATCTTCACCATCCGCAATAGTAGATAAAGACGGTATTATACATGTGACGTGGTACGCGCTTCATTATGATTCTCCAACATACGATAGGGTTCATTATTCAAAGTCTTCCGATGGAGGATATTCATGGACATCTCCTATATTTATTGGGTATGGAAAAACGCCTTCAATAACTGTAGATAAGTTAGGTAAATTAAATGTGTTTTTTAAAAACAATAACGGAATTATTTACTTAGCTAGAGAAAGTGGTGGGAATTGGAGCGATGGTTCAATATCATCTGTTAATGGTTCATTTCCATCTACTTTGTATGACCCAACATTTTCGGGGGTATTTGGTCAATGGACTCCAGTGATATATGAAACGGTTAACAGCGTAGAATATACAGGAACATATATAGGAAACAAACTACCTTCAGTAACGTTGAATACAGTAAACAACCAAATCTTATATGAAAATAGTTCATTTGTTATAGAAGGTAGCACAATAGACAATGACAATGAACAATCTGTCACTGCTTATTATCAAATCGATAATGGTCCAAGAAAAGTTTTAAATACTGGGGTTAGTAAAACACCTATTGTATTTAATAAGCAGCTAGTATTTAAATCAGGAAAATTATACGATGACGATAAAGCAATAACAGATGAACTTGCTGAAGGTGCAGCACATACATTAAAGGTTTGGTCACAAGACGATCAAGGCGGTATCTCAAGAGAAGAAATACGGACGTTCCATGTAGTGCCAAATAGAGCTCCTTCTTTAACTGTTAATCCTATTGATCCAAGCACTTGTATTATTAACAATGATTCTTTTAATGTGAGTGGTACGTGTGCAGATGTAGACGGAAATGAAGTTATTGTTTCATATAGATTAAATGGTGGTTTAAGCACGGAAATCTACAGAGGTAAAGATAATAATTGGTCATTTGATTTATCATTGAAAGACTTAGTGGATGGTGAAAATACAATTCTTATAGAAGTAGTAGATTCCTATAATGCTAAAACATCTATTGAAGAAAAAATTAATAAGACCAAAATTTCAACTCCAATGATAGAATCTGTTGCTTACTACAAGGTCAATGTTGGTAAGTCCAAAGAAATCTTGTTATGGGTTCAGAGAGGTGAAAACTTCACAGCAAAAGCAGAAGTTAGTATGACACTGACAGGTGAACAAGAGGGCTTTGTTGACATGATACTGGACAGAACAACTCCTATAGATGGTAAACCAGGTATTGTGGAAGATACCTTTATTTATAATACAACCGAAGCTAAAGATGATGTTATTGTTAAAATCACATTGACTAGAACTTCAGTAGATATTGATGAATCCATTGAATTAATTTCGGGGGTGGCTGAATAATGCCTATTGTTGTAAGGGTACGAGATGAGAAAGGTGTGCTAGGCGGGTTTAAAAAGTATTTTGATGGAGAAACACCAGAAGAGAAAACTGAACGTTTAGAAGCTACAAATGCTCAACTTGAATCTTCTTTAATTGAAATGTCGGAAATTGCTGCATACCAGGAACAGCGCAATATTCAAAATGAAAAAGCGATTATGGAATTAACAATGATAGTAGGAGGTAAGGCGTAATGTTTGATGAAAACAGTGGATTGGTAGCTATTTGGACAAGAAATGTAAAACCTAATGGAGAATATGAACGCGAACAGGTTCCGAAACTGTCAAATTTGCAAGAAGTTGTGTGGGCTGTTTTAGATAAACAGAAAGCAGAAAAACCAATACCGCAATAAACAGAGAGCACCTATTGAGGTGTATTTTTTATTGAGTAAAGAGGACAATGAATGTTGCAACACCTAGCAAAATGACTAGTTATGACTATATCCCAGATCAATAACAATAGGCAGTAATCTATACCTCCTTGAACATGGACACATACACTATTTTGAAACAATTCGAGGAGGAGATAAAAATGGAAAGACAATTCTTTGGAGGTTATGGCATGGGTTATGGTGGTTTCCCAGGCACTGGCATGGGCTATGGTGGTTTCCCAGGCTATGGTATGGGTTATGGCGGCTCACCTGGTTATGGTATGGGTTATGGCGGTTACCCGTCCCATCATGGTTTCCATCATGGACATTGTTGTTATCCAATCCATCACTGTTGCTGAGAGGATTCTTATTAGTTTAATAATATATTACTAATTAACTTTACACATGATGTTATTTTAAAAAATAGTTGTATTTCTAAGACGGGCTTATGCTCGTCTTTTTATTTTGAACAAAGTGGGTGTGACAATGGCTGATGAGCAATGGTATTCGAATAAGGATTTATTTGAACAAATAAACAAGTTGACACTTGAAATGCAGGAAACTCGTAATCTGATTAAACAATACAACGGATTAAGAGAAAGAATAGATGGAATTGAAGATGAAGTTGAAGAAATGAAAGCTGTAAAAAAAGGTAAGAAAACAGTTGCCGATTCCATTCTCACTTGGGGTGGGTGGATTTTTACACTGATTACACTAGTTGTGCTTTTATTTAACACGTTTAATGGAGGGAAATGATTATGAATAAAGACATTGTAACTCTAGTAACAGGGTTCTTATCTGCATTATTGTTGTTCTTCGGAACAATTGGAGTTTCATTTGATAGGTTTACTACCGAAAGTATAAATGCTTTCGGCGTTTTATTGACTGCCACAATTGCTTTGAGTGTAGCTTTATACGCCATTTGGAAAAACACTTATGTAAGTAAGAAAGCCAAAGAACAAAAGAATCTATTAAAAAAGCATAATTTGAAATAGTACAAGCCAATCAGTATTTCTGGTAATAAAATTTGTTGAAGTTACTTAATGAAGAAGTAGTTCAATTGCCAAAGGGGACCTAACGGTTCTCTTTTATTTTTTTATAAATTAAGAGGGAGAGATATAAATGAAAATAACAGGAAGCGCAGGGCATGGGTTACATACACCAGGTAAAAGATGTCCGGATGACAGTATGCGAGAATTTATGTTCAATGTCGCAGTATTTAATTACTTTAAAAAAGAAATTGAGCAATACATTGATAGCAAAGGTGAAAAAGTATCTGTTATAGGCGTTCATGATCCAACAGGTAAAAAAGATATACCACTATCAACCCGTTCAAATAATGTTAATAAACATGAACCTGATTTGCATATTGATTTTCACGCGAATGCACATGGAAGTGGTTTGCAGTGGACAGATGCTAATGGGGTAGAAACCTTTGTTTATAAAAAGACATTGAAAGATGCAGTGAAGGTTGCCACATCAGTACAAATTGCAATTGTTGATGTTACAGGATTAAGAGATCGTGGAGTTAAGGAAGATAACCTTCACATGCTCCGTGAAACTAATCCAACATCTATTCTTGTAGAAGGTCCGTTTATGTCGAATCGTAAAGAAGCAGAGCTATTAAAAAGTGATTCATTTAGACGAAAGTTCGCTCTCGCAATTGTAGATGGAATAGCTGAAGCTTATAACTTAAAAAAGAATAGTAAAAAAACTAATGAGAAAGAAGGAATCCGTATGTATAAACCAAGTAATGATGATATGTTAGAATCTACAATTAAAGTAATGAAACGATTAGAAGACAAAAAGGTTCATGGTGATAAAGCTTTAAGTTCTGTGCATCGTGAAAAATTAGGTAAAGGTGAGTTACCACTAGATGATGCAATTGCCATTCTTTTTGTTGCTCATGATCGTGGATTAATTGTTGGTAAATAA
>NZ_JBALMO010000131.1:0-8807 GCF_036963345.1 Bacillus sp. JJ722 | reverse complement strand
ACATACCTGCTAGAAATGATTTAAGGTCTAACTTCATAAACTCACTCCTTCCTTCCACTTGTACTTTTACCTATTATAATAGCTAATTATTAAAATACTATTAACAAATAGAGTATTTGAATGATTTTAAAGACAATTTTCAAATAATATTGGAATTAGAATTTGAAAAATAGTAATAAAAATGAAAGAGCAGTAGCTAAATTCAATAATAACACTATAAATTCCATTGTCCTTTTAATGAATGATTGCGTAGTTAAATCAAATACTACAAAAGAAAAAGTATATAAAATGAAAGGACATCATGCATGAAGCGGTCATTTTTTAGCAAAAGCCTATTATTTACCCTTTGTTTTACGATTGTCGGTGGAGTCGTTTCTGGATGTCAGAACAATGACAGGGATCTCGAGGAAGAGAGTGATTTAGAATTGATTGATTTAACAATTTTATCGACTACAGATGTACATAATTATTTAATGAATTATGATTATTACACAACTACAGAATCTGATAATACAGGGCTTGTTAAGGTAAGTACTGTTATTAAAAAATTTAAAGAAGAGAGTAGAAAGAAAAGCAATAATGGTGCAATAGATAATGTGATTGTAGTAGATAATGGTGATTTGATTCAAGGAAATCCGCTCGGAGATTATTTTGCAAGAGTGGAACCTGTAAAGAGTGGTGAAGAACATCCGGTATATAAGGCGTTACGCTTAGCTGGATTCGACGTTGCTACATTAGGGAATCACGAATTTAATTATGGCTTAGATTACTTGAAACAAATTGTAAAGGACTCCAAAGTCCCTATTGTCAATGCGAATATTTATAATGTAAAAACGAAAAAGCCAGAATTTGAGCAATATAAAATTATAAACAAAAAAGTAATAGATGGAAATGGTAATGAACAAGATATAAAGATTGGTATTACAGGATTTGTTCCACCTCAAATATTAAATTGGGATAAGATTAATTTAGAGGGAAAGATAGTTGTTAAAGATATAAAAGAAAGTGCTGAAGAAATCGTACCGAAGATGAAAAAAGCTGGCGCCGATATTATTATCACATTATCACATAGTGGATACGGTAATGGCTCATATAAAAAAAGAGAAGAAAATGTATCATATGAACTTTCTAATGTTAAAGGAATAAATGCTATTGTTGCAGGTCACACTCATATTGTTTTCCCTTCAAAAGAAAAGCAAGCGGTATATGCTGGTTTGAAAAATATTGATTCTGTAATAGGAACGATGAACGGGGTAGCAACTGTACAAGCAGGAAAATATGGAGAAGGTGTAGGGATCATTAACTTAAAAGTTAATCAATCCAATGATGGATATAAAGTAGTCTACTCGAATTCAGAATATGTAACATTGGAAAAAGTAGAAAATGATTCTGTATTTTACAAGGAACTTAAAGAAGACCACGAAAAAGTAGTAACCTTTGTGAATTTACCAGTTGGTAATATAACGAAAGATATAAACACATATTTTGCATTAGTGAGCGACAATAATGCTGTTCAATTAATTTCTGATGCACAGAGGGAATATGCTAAGAAAAAAGTAACTGAAGAAACAGTATTACATAAATATAAAGGTCTTCCTTTATTATCAGCAGCAGCGCCATTTAAAGCTGGGCTTTCCAAGGATGGGACAAAAGCAGATGATTATGTAGAAGTAAAAGCAGGGAAAATATCCATTAAGGATGTAGCGAGTATTTATAAATATCCAAACACAGCAATTATTATGAAGGTGAGCGGAAAAGATTTAAAGAATTGGCTGGAAATGAGTGCGGGTATTTTCAATACTATTGATCCAAAAGGTAAAGATGGCCAAGAATTGTTAAATAGTAATTTTCCGGCATTTAACTTTGATACCATTGATGGCGTAACATATGAAATTAATGTAACGAAGGAACCTAAATATGATGTAAAAGGAAACCAAAATGAAGCTGATTCAAGCAGAATAGAAAATTTACAATATAACGGTAAAGAAGTTCAACCAGAGGATGAATTTTTGATTGTCACAAATAACTACAGAGCTAGCGGTGGTGGAAATTTCCCTATTTTTGAAAAAGTTGATGTCATTGCTTATATTTCAAGCGATGAGATAAGACAAATAGTAAACGACTATATTAAAAGCAAAGGAATGCTTAATCCAACTGTTGATAACAATTGGAAAATAAAATCGATTGGAAATGAAGCTAAAGTTGTCTTCACTTCTAGTGCTAATGGGAAAACACTACTTCCCGAATACCCATACCTATCTGTAGGGACATCAAAAGGTGAAAATCTTATTGAATATATTTATGATTTTAGGAAATAAGTTCATGATCATAATGTTGGGATATTACTTGTTTAGATCAAATCAAAGACTCTCAGTTTTATTGCATTGAGTGTCTTTGATTTGATTTTTTCGCTATGTAATAAACTGATTTAAATATGGATAATACTTTGAAATGAAGAAGTTACTAAAGAACAAAGGGTAATCAGCTAGAATTTCTTTAATTCCTCTATTGTTCTTTCTAAATCAATTGTTCCGTCAAAATTCGTTTGTAAATAGTCAAGTCGTTTTGCTACAGTCATAATATTTTCATTACCAAATCTGGATGGTTTTTGCAATGCCAAACCACGCTTTTCAGAATCTACTAAAGCTTCTAGCATTACAGTTGTTCTAAGTTCTTTTCTATTTTCCCCTTGCTTAGCAATTACTTTAGCACAAAGTTGTTCCTGCTCAAGCTGCAAATAATAATTTGCTTCAAAGGAGGTATTCCACCAAAATCCCCAAAAACCACCTGTAGGATTTGGAACATATCCCCACTCGCCATTAATTTTCGTTTGTAATTCTTGATAAAATCCTTGCCAAGCAAAGTGATTCCAATCTTCTATTGGTTTTGTTATAAATGAAGAAATAGAATCTTCAATTCTCTGTAAATGATTTAAATAATCATGGAAAATATGGTTCTTTATTCGTTTTATGTAATCTTTGTTCAATACTTTAAGTATCATCTTTCGATTTATTACTTTGTAGCCGGCTGAATACACTAAATCATAGTGACTTTGATCGGCAATTTTGTAATAGATGGGTAGCTGAATAAGGTTTGGATACGCTTGTTTTACGGATTCACGATAACGTACAAGCTGATTAGAATGATGCTTCGTATATGTTTTATCCTCTATTAAAATAGCATAACGGTCATTCACAATAGCTAAAACATCAAGTGATTTGAATTGCTTAATGATTTCTATCTTTTTAATTATTGGTACTTCGGCATTATGTTGTGCAAAAATAAGTGTAATAAAGTCGACAGCTATTTTATGTAATTCGCTTTCCATAGACTGGTATTTGTCTTGGCTCCACGATAGTAACCAACATAGAAATGCATCCTGAGATAGTTCACTTGTTGCAAATTCAAATAAATTAGGTGTATGTATACTTGTATCAACTTCGAACAAATTAGCTCCGCAGCTTGGACAAATCTTTTTTTGCATAGATGATTCCTCTTTTATAGTCTATTTAATAAGTGTTCTACATCTTTCTCTATGTTTACCATATCTGAAGTAGGTTCGTAACGTTTGATTGCGTTTCCTTTTTGATCTATTAAGAATTTAGTGAAGTTCCATTTTATGGAGTCTCCAATTATGTATTCGGGATATTGCTCTTTTAGCCTAGTAAGTAATAATTTGCTGACAGGATTATTTTCATCCATCCCGTTATAAGGTAGGGTTTTTGTTAAATATGTAAATAGGGGGTGAGCATCGTCATCTCGAACATTTACTTTTTGAAACATTGGGAATGAAACACCATATCGAAGAGTGCAAAATGATTGAACTTTTTCGTTATCGTCTGGCTCTTGACCACCAAATTGATTACAAGGAAACCCAAGAATAACAAAACCTTTATCTTTATAGCGGTTGTATATTCGTTGTAGATCTTCATATTGTGGTGTAAAGCCACATTGACTAGCAGTATTAACAATAAGAACTACTTGTTCTTTGTATTGCTCTAAGTTTATTTCATTTCCATTCATTGCGATTGCAGAATACTCATAAATACTCACAGCAATTCCTCCTTTTGTATGAATAATAGTTATTTTTAACTAAGTAATATATTACTATTTTTATAAGTAAAATTAAAATAATATGCATTTTTTAGTCATTTTATACTACATTCCATACTTAATACAATTAATTTTTGTGTGTTTTTTAAAATATACAAAACTGTTTAAAATTTAACACTACTGTATGAAATGTATGACATTATCAGATAAGATTCTTTAAATAGTGACAATTTAAGACTGTTCATTTACTTTCTCTTCTATCCACTCTTTTCCCTTATGATAGTAACCACTTCATACAATTCCGCTAAAAACACTATTTAAGTTAGTAAGATACTTAAAATACTGTATCTGGCATGTTTATTGCATTGCTTCTATATAGAAAATCCTACTGGAGGTGTTACTTCCTGGAACTTCGATGCAGCATAATGTGTGCGTTTAAAATGGTTAACTTAAATGACTATAGGGAGTGTTTAAAATGAAAGTAA
Source organism: Bacillus sp. JJ722 (assembly GCF_036963345.1). Lineage (NCBI taxonomy): Bacteria > Bacillati > Bacillota > Bacilli > Caryophanales > Bacillaceae > Bacillus > Bacillus sp. JJ722. The sequence goes on along the minus strand of NZ_JBALMO010000131.1, from coordinate 4,269 downwards.
GAGCAGCAGTTGTAAATGGAGCAGGAGAAGAGTATCAATTAGAAACACTAGAATTAGCGGAGATGCAATCGGACGAAGTGTTAGTAAGAATGGTCGCATCAGGTATGTGTATGTCTGATGAAACAATTAGAAAAGGTGGAATATCGAATATGGCTTTTCCGATGGTACCAGGCCATGAAGGTTCCGGTATTGTTGAAAAAGTAGGATCTGCAGTAAAAACTGTCAAAGCCGGTGATCATGTTGTTATGTCTTACGCTTATTGTGGATATTGTCCAAGTTGTCGTACTGGGCGTCCAGCAATATGCGATGACTGGAGAAAATTAAACTTTCTAGGAGTTAGAGATGATGGTAGTTATACATTTCATACAGAAGATGGCACGCCTGTAGGGAATCTTTACGGTCACTCATCTTTTGTCACACATGCATTAACCCATGAAAGTAACTTAACAAAAGTAGATAAGGATTTGGACTTACGACTTGTAGGTCCATTAGGTTGTGGCTTTTTAACGGGAAGTGGCACCGTTATTAACGGTATAAAACCAAGCATAGGTTCATCTATTGCTATTTTTGGTACAGGAGCAGTTGGTTTAGCCGCTATGATGGCAGCTAAAATTGAAGGATGTTCAACTATTATTGCTGTTGATATTCATGATAGTCGATTAGAAATTGCCAAAAGTCTTGGAGCAACACATATCATTAACAGTAAACTAGATAATCCAGTTGAAAAAGTTATAGAAATAACAACTGGTTTAGGTGTGAATTATGCAATTGATACAACTGGGGTGGGACCTGTGATAAAAACTGCGTTAACTGTATTATCAAAAGGAGGCGTAATTGCGCCGGTAGCAGTATCACAATATAGTATCGAAATCAATCCAACTGCTGAGTTAATCATGGCAAGTAAAAGTATGATTGGTGTGATAATGGGTGATGGAGTTCCACAATTATCTATTCCACAATTAGCTAAATTCTATAAAGATGGTCGTTTCCCATTTGACCAACTAGTAAAATATTATAAATTCGATGACATTAATCAAGCTTCCATTGATTCAGTGAATGGATCTGTAATTAAACCAATTCTAATCATAGATGAATCTTTTACTGTTTAGTTAAATTAGAATAATAATCATTTGGAGGGTTACAAATGAATGTAAAATATAATAAACAATTCATTAATGGAGTATGTCGTGATGGGTCGAGTGAAATATATTATAAAGATATCAATCCGTATAGTAATGAAGTAATTACTCATATTAAACTTGGTAATCGAGATGATATTGACGAAGCATATGAATCTGCCAAACAAGCACAAAAAATGTGGGCTAAAGTATCAATAGAAGAAAAAAAACAAGTACTCACTCGGTCAGCTGAACTATTTTTAGAAAGAAATGAAGAGATTATCAATCTATTAGTTATTGAAGCTGGTAGCTCTGTCACTAAAGCGCATGGAGAATTCTTAAACACGATTGTAGAGATTCAAAATGCAGTGAAATATGCTGAACGTATGAGGGAGCCTCAAGTCTTTCCATCTAAATTACCTGGTAAAGAAAATAGAGTCTATCATCACCCTGTTGGTGTCATAGGAGCTATTTCACCATTTAATTTTCCACTATATAGTTCAATGCGTGTGGTTGCTCCTGCTATTGCAGTTGGTAATGCAGTCGTTCTTAAACCTGATACACAGACACATATTACAGGTGGGTCTATAATTGCAGATATTTTTGAACAAGCTGGGTTACCTAAGGGATTATTAAATGTCATTACCTTTGATATTGCTGAAGTAGGAGATCACTTAATTGAGCATCCGATTCCAAGAGTCATTTCATTTACAGGCTCTACCATGGCAGGTAAACATATTGGTGAAATTTGTGGGAAACATCTTAAACGTGTTTCACTTGAATTAGGCGGAAATAATCCATTTATCGTATTAGAAGATGCTGATTTAGAACAAGCTCTTAATGCTGCAGTGTTCGGTAAGTTCTTCCATCAGGGTCAAGTTTGTGTAGGTACTAATCGTATGTTTATTCACCGCAAACATTATGAAGAATTCGTTACTCGCTTTGTTGACAGAGCATCACAAATCCCTTATGGTAATCCGACTGATCCAAGAGTCATTATCGGTCCTCTTATTAACGAAAATCAAATTCAAAAAGTAATTAAAATAGTAGAAAATGCCAAACAAGAAGGTGCTGTATTAGCCCTAGAAGGGAAGCGAGTAGGGAATGTTGTTACTCCTTTTGTCTTTACAAATGTTAAACAAAATTCTAAACTCGCTCAAACGGAAATTTTTGGACCTGCTGCAACTATTATTCCATTCGATACAGATGCAGAAGTTCTACAATGGGCCAACAATACAGAATATGGTTTAACAAGTGCGATTTTTACTCAAGACATCGAAAAAGGTATTGAATTTGCTCGATCCATTGAAAGCGGTATGACACATCTTAATGACACGACGGTTAATATGGATTCTGAAGCTCCTTTCGGTGGAGAAAAATCTTCTGGTATTGGTCGCTATGGTGGAGATCATGGCTTTGCAGAATTTACAACAACCAAATGGGTAAGTGTTCAAAAAGAAACCCGTGCGTTCCCATTTTAATTCATGATTTAATTTAATATTCCATGGAGGGCTAATAATGAAAAATTATGTTTCAAATCAATCTATGCCTGCAACTTCTTTCACAAAAAAGGCACAAGAAGATATGTATCAATATTTGGATTTTGAAGATCAGCAAGATTTTGCGGATGCACGTAGAGGGTTTATAGCACCATTTGACACGCCTTTAAAAGCGGATGATGGCAGTACAATATGGGATAGTACGACATTAGATTTTTTAGATGATCATGCTCCTGATACTGTTAATCCTAGCTTATGGAGAAATGCACAACTACACGCAATAACAGGATTATTTAAAGTGGTAGAAGGGGTCTATCAAGTTCGAGGACAAACGGTATGTACGACACTCATCATTGAAGGAAAGACAGGGGTTATTGTTTGTGATACAGCCGTTAGTGTAGAGGCTGCTAGAGCTGCAATGGAATTATATTATGAGCATCGTCCAAAAAAACCAGTTGTAGCTATCATCATTAGTCAATCTCATTTGGATCATTTTGGAGGTATTGAAGCTGTTCTTAAGTATGCTGATAATCCAGATATTCCAATAATTGTTCCTGAGAATTTCACGAAAGAAGCATTAAGTGAAAATGTTCTTTTGGGTACAATTATGGGGCGTCGTGCACAATATCAATTCGGGAGCAAACTACCTGTTGGCCCTACTAGCTATGTATCCATAGGTGTAGGACATAAATCAAGTACTGATCAATCCGCTAGTTTCAAGTTACCTAATGTGGAAATAAAGAACCAAGTCGAAAAAATGATTGTTGATGGAGTAACCTTTCAATTTTTATTAACCCCTAATACAGAAGCGCCTGTTGAAATGCATTTTTACATAGAAGATTATCAAGCACTGTTCGTTTCAGAAAATGTAAATAAATCGATGCATCAGATTTATACAGTAAGAGGTGCCAAGACTCGTGATACTCTAGAGTGGGTAAGTGCAATTGATAAAACGATCGATTTATTTGGCAATGAAGCAATAGAAGCCTTAATCATGATTCACGCGTGGCCGATATGGGGAAAAGAGCAATCTTTAAAACATTTAAAATTACAGCGGGATTTATACAAATACATGCACGATCAAACAGTTCGTTTAGCGAATCATGGCTACACGATGGAGGAAATTGCAGAAAACATTCAACTTCCAGATTCATTAGGGAAATATTGGGGGAATCGCGGTTATTACGGTACGTTAAGTCATAATTCAAAAGGTATTTACAATTTCTATTTAGGGTTTTATAGCGCTCACCCTTCTGATTTAGATCCATTGCCTCAAGTAGCATCTGGTGAAAAATATATTCAGTATATGGGTGGAGTTGCTAATGTAGTAAACCAAGCAAAAATAGACTTTGAAAATGGCGAGTATCGCTGGGTAGCACAAGTACTTAAACATGTTATCATGGCTGAGCCGAATCATGTAGAAGCAAAAAATTTATTAGCAGATACCTTTGAACAATTGGGATATCAAGCTGAATCAGCCAATTGGCGAAACATCTATCTTATGGGAGCATCTGAACTAAGAAATGGGATTGTTTATAAGGAAACGATTAATTCTGAATTTCAGATGAAAATTCCTGTTGAGGAATTCTTAAAGTTATTAGCGGTAAAACTAAATGGGCCTAAAGCAAATAATATAACAATAATAATGAATG